>CALJLC010000021.1 GCA_937982605.1 uncultured Gemmatimonadales bacterium
GTGCTAGTGCGCCCGGCGCCGCGCGCGCCCGGCGGGCCCGGGCACCGCTCTGTCGGCGTGGTCGGCCGCGTCGGCGACTTCTCCGCGCTTCTGCCCGGAGACGCCGAGCGGGCCCAGCTGGACTTCTGGACCCGGCGGGGCGTGGTGCGCCCGGTGACGCTGCTCAAGGCGCCGCACCACGGAAGCGTCCGCGGCGTCGCGCCGTCGTTCCTGGCCGCGGCGCGGCCGGAGCTCGTGGTGGTCTCGGTGGGCGCCGACAACCGCTTCGGCCATCCTCGGCCGAGGGCGCTCGCCGCCTTCGCCTCCGTGGCCGACCGCCTCCTGCGCACGGACCGGGACGGTCACGTCACCGTGCTCGGCCACGCCGACGGCAGCTGGCGGGTCGTCTCCGGCTCCGACGACCCCCTGCGGCTCACGGGCCGGCCCGAGGCGTCCCCGCCGGACGAGCCGGGGACCGAGGAGGATGCCGAGGAGGGACTGACCCTCGAGGTGGTCCCGGCGCCTCGCCCTGCCGACGGCGCCGACCTCAACGCCGAGTACGCCGTCCTGGCCAACTCCGGCACGGCGGCGGTCGAGCTCGGAGGCCTCCGGCTCTGCGATCTGCGCACCCGCTGCTTCCGGTTTCCCCCGGGCGCCCGGATCCCTCCGGGGCGACGGGTCCGGGTCTACACCGGTTACGGGAGCAGCGATGGCGTCGCCTACTTCATGAACAACGACCGCTCGGTCTGGAACGCGGACGGGGACGAGGCCCGCCTCCTGGCGGACGACGGCCGCGTCCTGCTGCGCTTCGTCTACTGACCCTCGCGGTCGAGGGCGCGCGCGGCTCGTGAACCGTCATCGGGGCCCGGCGAGGCGTCGGCCTCGGCCGCACCGCCGACCCAGCGGGTCGCGGCTTCCACCGCCGGCCGGATCTCGTGGAAGAGGTGCTCCGGTCCCACCAGATCGACGATGCCGCCGGCCACGAGCGCCTCGGAGAGCGATTCCTTGACCCCGGTCAGGTAGACCCTGCCGCCCTGCGCCCGGATCTCCATGACGAGCTCGTGCAGCACGTGCAGGCCGGTCGAATCGGTGCGGTTGATGGGGTACGCGTCGATCACCAGTGCCGCGGGGCGCGTCCGGGATGCGCACTCGGCGTAGCGGCGGCGAACGCAGTCCCGGAACGCCTCGGCGTTTCCGTAGAAGAGCGAGGCGTCCATCCGGACGATCGCCACGCCCGGCTGCACGATCGCCTCCGGCCAGCGCTCGACGCTGCGGTACCGATCGGTGTCGGGAATGCGACCCAGGACGGTGATCGGCGGTCGGGTCAGCTGCTCGAGGACCACCGCGACCGAGAGGCCGGCGCCGATCAGGATGCCCTCCTCGATGCCGAGGAGGAGCGTGGCGAAGAAGGTCGCCAGCATGAGCGCGAAGTCCTTCCGGTCCACGCGCCAGAGGGATCGGGCACCGCGCACGTCCACCAGCCCGGCGACCGCCACGACGATGATCGCGGCGAGGATCGCCTTGGGGAGGTGGTAGAAGAGCGGCGTGAGGAAGAGAAGCGTCACGCCGATCACGCCCGCGCTCACCAGCGCGGAGACCTGGGTACGGGCGCCCGCGTCGACGTTCACCGCCGTGCGCGAGAAGCCGCCCGTCACGGGGAACGATCGGAAGAGCGCGCCCGCCAGGTTCGCCAGGCCGCTCGCCACGAGCTCCTGGTCGGGGTCGATGTCGTAGCGGAAGCGGGAGGCGTAGACCTTCGCGACCGCGATCGACTCCATGAAGCCGACGAGCGCGATGGCGACCGCCGCGGGCATCAGCGCCGCCACGTCGGACGCGGTCAGCGAGGCGCCGAGTCCGCCCAGGCCGGGCAGGTCCAAACCGGGGATCGCCGGGCGCGGCAGCCCGGACGGGACCGTCCCCACGATCTGCACGCCTCGCTCGCCGAAGCCGAGGAGCCACGAGGCGAGCGTCCCGGCCACGACGATCAACATGGGCACGGGGAGCCTGGGATAGAGCCGCCGCACGCCGACCCCCGCCACGATCGCCGCGACGCCGATCCCGAGCGTGAGGAGGTGGGTGTCCCTCCAGCCCGCGCCCAGCCGCGCGAGCTGCTCGTGGACGTGGCCCTCGCCGATCGCCAGCCCGGTCAGCCCTCCGAGCTGGCTCGCGGCGATCATGATCGCCGCCGCGGACGTGAACCCGGCCAGGACCGGATGCGAGAGGAGGTTCACGAGGAATCCGGCACGGAGCAGCCCCAGGAGGAGCTGGATCGCGCCCACGAGCGCCGAGAGCAGCACCGCGATCGTCACGTACCGCTCGGGGTCCCCGTTCGCGAGGGGTGCGACCCCGCTCGCCACGAGGAGCGCGGCCATCGCCACCGGCCCGACCGACATGTGGCGGGACGAGCCGAAGAGGGCGTAGACCGCCATCGGCACGACCGCGGCGTAGAGGCCGTAGACCGGCGGCAGGCCGGCGATCAGCGCGTACGCCATCCCCTGCGGGATGAGCACGACGCCCACGGTGAGGCCGGCCGCGACGTCCGCGGTCAGCTCGGTGCTGCCGTACGGCTGGAGGGAGCGGGCCAGGGGGAGTCTCCTCCCCCACGCCCGGAGCGCCCCGGGATTCGGTGTCACGCGATCCCGGCGGGCGCGCGTCCGGCCCGATGGCCCGGCCAGCTGTCGAACATCCCGTCGACGAGCAGGACATCGTACCCCTCCCGCGCGAGGAGGGCGGCGGCCGCCGAAGCGCGGTTCCCGCTACGACAGTACGTCAGCACCGGCTTGTCCCGGGGGACCTCGTCCAGCCGACGGGCCAGGCGGGTGTGCGCGATGTTGATCGCGCCCGGCAGATGACCCGCCGCGAACTCGGCGGCGCCCCGCACGTCGAGGACCGTGTACTCCGAGAGGTCGAAGCCCGCGTCCAGGTTCGGGAAGTCGACACGCCGGACGACCTCCTCGGACCGGCCGCTCTCCACGAGCGCGGACGGCGGCGTGTAGCCGGCGATGTCGTCGTAGCCGATCCGCACCAGCGTGCGGACGAGCTCCTCGATCTCGGAGGCTTCGGCGATCAGATAGATCGACGCCGAGGGCTCGACGTACGAGCCGACGATCATGGCGAAGTTGATCCCGAGCGGCGCGTGCAGCGAGCCGGGGACGTGGCCGGCCATGAAGCCCTTCCGGTCGGCGCGGGTGTCGACGATCACCGCGCCCTCGGCCGAGCCGCGCTCGGCGAGCTCGTCGATCGAGTACGCCTTCGGCGCGGGCAGGTCTCCGAGGATCGGGACGCCGTTCTTGTTCAGATCCTTCATGCGTGCGAAGTAGACCGGCGGCTCGGGCTGTCCGTCGAGGATGCTGGCCACGAAGCCGTCCTCGGTGTCGAACGAGAGTCCGACGTTGAAGCGGCGCTCGTAGCCGACCGTCGACTGCGGGACCGAACCGAGCGCCTTGCCGCAGGCGCTTCCGGCACCGTGCCCGGGCCAGACCTGGACGTGGTCCGGGAGCTCCAGGAACCGCTTGGTCGACTCGTAGAGGCGTCGGGCCGACGGCTCCCGGGCGCCCGACACCCCCGCCGCGGTCTCCAGGAGGTCCGGCCGACCCAGGTCCCCGACGAAGACGAAGTCGCCCGAGGCGATGCCCATCGGCTCCGTGGCGCCCCCGCCCAGGTCGGTGACGAGGAAGCTCACGTGCTCGGGCGTGTGGCCCGGCGTGTGGACCGCCTGGATCCGGATGTTGCCGATCATGAACTCGTCGCCGTCCTTCAGGAAGGTGACGTCGTACGGCGAGTCCTCGGCCCAGTTGTACTTCCACTCCGCGTCGCCCTCGTCGGAGACGTAGAGCTTCACCGAGTGCTGCTCGGCGAACTCGCGCAGGCCGGAGAGGAAGTCGGCGTGGATGTGGGTTTCCGTGGCGGCGACGATGCGCAGTCCCTCCTCCGCGGCGACCCTGACGTACCGGTCGATGTCCCGCTCGGGGTCGATGACGAGGGCTTCACCCGTGCGTTGACAGCCCACGATGTACGCGTATTGCGCGAGCTCGGGGTCGAAGATCTGGCGAAAGAACATCGGTTTCTCCGTGTCGGTTGAGTTGCCGCAGGCGCGGCGTCGCTAGCTGTGCGGGAGCCGGTCCCGCAGCGCGGCGTAGCTCCACACGCCGGCGAGGGCGCTGAGGAAGGCGACGGCCATGACGGTCACGCCGTTGCCGAAGAGGACGTAGATCGGCCCGGGGCAGGCGCCGAGGAGCCCCCAGCCGAGCCCGAACGAGGTGCCCCCGATCCAGTACTGCCAGCCGGGGGCCCGGAAGGTCTCCGTGGGGAGCTGGATCGGCTGGTGCGTGACGGAGCGGAGGCCCAGGCGCTTGATGATCTGCACGCCGAGGGCGCCCACCGCGACGGCCGACCCGATGATCCCGTACATGTGGAAGGACTGGAAGCGGAACATCTCCTGGATCCGGAACCACGAGACGACCTCGGCCCTCGTGAAGACGACGCCGAGGACGACGCCGAGCAGGAGGTAGGGCCACAGCCGCTCGGGCTTCGTCGCCATCGGCGTGGCGGAGTCCTGGTCGAGGACGGTGTCGACGGGCGTCATGACGCACCTCCGCCCAGCAGCAGCGGGAGAAGAATCCAGGTGGAGACCAGGCCGCCCACGAAGAAGCCGATCACGGCCACGAGGGAGGTGAGTCGCAGCGAGGCGAGACCGGAGATGGCGTGCCCGGACGTGCAGCCGTTGGCGTACCGCGTGCCGAAGCCGACCAGGAAGCCACCGCCGACGATCAGGACGAGGCCCGCCGGGGTGGCCAGCGCGCCCCAGGAGAAGAGCTCCGCGGGCACCAGGCCCGAGAAGTCGGTGATGCCGAGCGCGGACAGGTCGGCGACGGTCGCCGAGGAGATCGCCACGTCGGAGGCCCGGGTCACCCCGGCCAGGAAGCCCCCCAGGACGAGACCGGCGGCCATGGTGAGGCGCCAGCCGCCGAGGGTGCGCCACGAGTATCGGAGGTACTCGGAGCGGCCCGGCAGCGTGGCCGCGCAGACGTCACGGAAGGTCGACGAGACGCCCCACTTGCGGCCGGCGTACAGGTAGACCAGCGGCACCGTGAGGCCGATGATCGGCCCCGCGACGTACCAGGGCCAGGGAGACGTGAGGAGATCGGTCATGATTCGCGGGAGGGGTTCGGTTCGAGTGGATCGGGGCGTCTGCGGAGCGCAGCGTGCGGCGTGGGGCTCATCCGCCGGTGCCGAGCAGCGCGTTCTGCTCCTCGGCCTGCGCCTCGAGTCGGCCGCACATGACCTCGCAGAGGACGGCGACGGACGGGTCGGAGACGCGGTAGAAGGAGTAGAGGCCGTCCTTGCGCCGCTCGACGAACTGAGACGAGCGCAGAAGACCCAGATGCTTGGAGACGTTGGCCTGCGTCAGACCGGTTTCCTCGACGAGCTCCGAGACGGTGCGCTCCCCGGTGAGGAGGAGGTTCAGGATCCGGAGTCGGCTCGGCTCGGCCAGGACGCGGAAACGCTCGGCGATCTGGTCGAGGACTTCGGGAGGGAGGGGCTGCGGCATGCGGTGCTCCGGCTATCGACTGGCGAAACGGTGGCGTGCGTGGCCATGATGCGCGGCGGGTGACTCGTGCCCGAGGAGGAGGGAATGCGCCACCGCATCGGAATCGCGGCGCTGACCTGCGCCGCCGCGCTCGTGGCGTGCGGGCCTCACGAGGTCGTCTTCACCGAGCCGGACGTGCCGCTCATCTCCGTTGCGGGCTACGTCCTGATCGGACTCGATCCCGCGTACGGTGTCGTCGCCCTCGTGGACGATGGAGGTGCCGTGGTCACCTCGGACGTCCTCACGGGCGGCAAGTACGGCATGAGCGCCCAGCTCGAGGCCGGTCAGGTCGTCTGTGGCGGCTGGGCCGTCCAGGCGCTCGTGGAGGACGACTTCGGGCCCCGCGAGGCGCGCGTCGAGCTGGCCGACAGCTCCGGCGTCTGCGTGATGCCGGGCGCCGGGCGCGTGCAGCACTGGATCCAGCTCCAGCTGCCCACCCGCACGTGGGAGGACGTCTTTCCCAGATGAATGCATGACTAGATAGTAATGTAGTCATGCGTGTCGCGCAACGGCGGAGGCATCCGCGCAACGGCCGGGCGTTCCCGCGGGTCGGCCGGCCCGCCCGGGCAGCGGCATGCCCGACGGCGGGATCGGGTCAGCCGTCGGGCGCCGCGCCCCAGAGGACCTGCATCGCCTCGTCGTAGGCGACGACCTCCGGTGGCCCGTCGGTCACGCGCGGCACGAAGACCCACGGGGTCCGCGCCGGCCAGGCCCGCAGGAGGGCGAGGTTCGCCTCCGGTCCGAGATCGCGCACGAAGAGCACGGAGCCCTCTTCGATGCCGGGGAGGTCTCCCTGCCAGAGCAGGGGCGCGAGCGCCACCGCGCCGAAACGGTCCGCGGCGAGCTCTCGCTGGCACGCGGGCGAGAAGCGCTCGCCCTCGCGGGCACGCAGCGTGGTCCCTTCTGGCGCAGGCGGCCGGACGATGTCGGACGGCGTACCGGGGCGTTGCGAGAGGTCGACCTCCGGAAGCGGTGCGTCCACGCCGCCGGCTCGAGCGATCCTGGCGTCGGTGTAGCTCTGCAGCGCGCAGTTCGTGTTGCGGCGGAGCAGGCTGATCACGGAGTCCTGCCGCATGCCGCCCGAGCCCTGGAGCCGGGCGCTCAGGCGCTCGTTCCAGGACGTGTGCACGAACACGATCGGTGCGTTCGGTCCCGGGACGGCGGGCACGACGAGGCGGGCGAGGAGCTCGTCGTCCCACGCGAAGCCTCCGAGGCGGTCGGGCACCCCGATGCCCGCCGCCAGCCCGAGCGCCACGACCGCCGTCCAGAGGCCCACGCCGGCCGGCTCCAGACGACGGCGACGCACCGTGCCGTCGGCGGGCGAAGGCTCCGGCGTGTGGTCGGGCGCCGGGAGGAGCGGCGCGAGCGCCAGGCACCCGAGCGCCAGCCACGCCGGGGCCGCCTCGTAGAGCATCCGCGTCGAGTGGAACCAGTACAGCGCGTTGCCCGCGACCGGAAGCAGCGCCCACGCCACGAGGAAGCGGGCGCCGGGAGCGATTCGGGACGCAAGGAGGAGCCAGAGCCCGATCGCGGCGCCGAGCGGAATCGGGGTCTCGAGGAGCTGGGTCGAGAACGCGATCAGGTCGGTCGACGTGAAGCCGACCGCGTCGGCCACGGTGTAGTCGTTGCCCCAGGGGTCGGGGTGGAAACCGAGCCGATGGCGCTCGCCGAAGGCCGCCAGGTAGCCGAGCGTCGTCGCGCCGCCGAAGAGGCGGGCGTTGTACCACGCGAGCGCGGCCGCGAACGGGAGCCCGCCCGCCACGGTGCCGGCGCAGCGCGCCGCGAGCCAGCGCAGGTCCCTTCGTGAGAGCGCCGCAGGGAGCCAGATCCCGAGCGTAGCGAGGGTCCCGAGCAGGACGCCGATCCATGGGCGGCAGCAGATCGCGACGCCGATCGCCGCGCCCGCCGCCACGGACCAGGACCAGCCGCCGTCTCGACCCCGGAGCGCGGCCCAGAGCGCGAGCCAGAGGAAGGCACCGGCCGACGTGTGGCTGAGCGCGCCTCCGCCGACGAGCACGAGGAAGGGGCTCGTCGCCACGAGGAGACCGGCCACGCGGGCGGCGCGCGGATGCTCCGGCAGCAGGCCGGGCAGGACGGCGGCCGCCGCCCCCGTCATGAGCGCGAAGAGCGCAGGCCCCACGAGCGTCGGCACGCCGACGACGATCCCCGCGGCCATGAGGGCGAGGTGCGACGGCGGGAACTGCGAGACCCAGCCCGACTCGACCGTGAGCATGTTCGGGATGAGCCACGCGTCGGCGGCGGCCGGGAGCGGGCCCGCCAGGGAGCCGGTCGCGAAGTAGCGCGCCTGCAGGAACGACGCGATCTCGTCGACGTTGGTGAAGAGGCCCTGGTAGACGACCACGTTCACGACGACGGCCAGCGCGAAGGCCACCGCCGCGAGCCCCCAGGCCCATGCCCGACCCGGTACCGATTCGAGGCGCCGGCCCACCCGGTCGATCCCCGGCAGGACGAGTCCGCGCGGGACGACGACCGCGAGGACGATCCCCAGCAGGACCGCCATGAACGCGGCACTCTGGACGTAAGAGAGCGTCGCCTCGGCCACTTCGACGCTCGTGCGGCGGAAGTTGTCGTCGTCCGCGTCGAGGATCCGGAAGAGCGGAACGAAGGAGACGACGAGCAGCAGCCCGCCGATCAGGCGCCGCGCGAGCGTCGTCACCCGACGTCCGTCACCCGGACGCGACCATGATCAGCGCATCCCCTTCCGAGGTAGCAGCTCGTCCGCCGTCGCGGCGTGCCACACGAACACGGCCATGATGACCGCGTTCTTCTTCAGGTCGTCGAGCGGGATCGTGTCGAAGAAGTCGAGGTTGGTGTGACCACCGGTCCCGCCGACCCGGGCCTGCAGGAACTGATAGCCCGGCAGCCCGACCTCGTCGAACGCCACGTGATCGGTCGAGCCGACGCCCTGGGTGGAGATGGTGGTCATGCCCATGTCGCGCAGCGGCGCCATCCAGGCCGCGAACGGCGCGCGGACGTGCTCGTTGCCCTGAAGCCAGATTCCGCGGTACGCGCCCGGGCCGTAGTCCTGGTTGAAGTACGCCGACAGGCGCGCCGCCTCGGCGGTCGCGCCGACCGCCGGGTCAGAGGGATCACCGAAGTGCCGTCGGACGTACGCGCGCGAGCCATACAGCCCCTGCTCCTCGCCGGACCACAGGGCGATGCGGATCGTGCGCCTCGGCTGGGCGCCGATGGCGCGCAGGATGCGCATCGCTTCGAGCATCACCGCCACGCCGGAGGTATTGTCCGACGCGTTCGGGCTGGCGTGCCACGTGTCGAAGTGCGCGCCGAGCATCACGAGCTCGTCGGCCCGGTCCGTCCCGCGGATCTCCCCCACCACGTTGTGCGCCCGGGTCACCTGCTCACCGTGGCGGTTTCGCACCTCGACCTCCACGGTGACCGGGATGTCACGAAGCAGCACGCGGTACATGCGGTTGTAATGCTCCGGCGTGATCGCCACGATCGGCAGAGACGACAGGGTGGCGTCCCGCGCCCACTGGTCGATCTTGGCGCCCGGCCGGGCGAATCCGCGGACCGCGCCGGGCCAGCCGCTGCTCGACTCGAGCACTACCGCGGCACCTTCGGCCACGTAGAACGCGAGCTTCTCCTCCGCCGTGAGCACTTCGGGGTTCGTCGGCGGAGGTGGGTAGAGACGGGAGAAGTAGGGATCGGGGCCGGGAGGCGGGACGATCACGTCCTCCTCGAGCGCGCGCAGCTCCGCGTCGGTCCGGCGAGGTGTGCCGCGCTCGAAGCGGGTCAGGTCGATCACCGGCGGGGGCGTGGAGAGCACGGCCTTGCCCCGCAGACGACCCCGGTACCGGTCGAGGTCGGCGCGGGTGCGGACGTCGGCGATCACCACGTCGAGCCGCTGTCTTCCGTCGGTGCCGGGCGTGTGCGCGATCGGATAGCCGACCAGCGGCGAGTAGTCGGGTTCGAGCACGTGCAGCGACACGTACTCGTTGTCCCAGCTCACCCCGTACTCCATGAACGGCTCACGGGCGACGCTCGTCAGACCCATGCGCTCCATCTCCGCCACGACCCAGCGCTGGGCCCGCTCCATGTCCCCGGAGTTGGTCAGCCGCGCGCCGAGCACGTCGGTCATGTACGAGAGCGTGTTCGGAAGCTGCGAGCGCTGGAGACCCTCTTCGCGGATCTCGGCGATCGTCTCTAGGTCGACCGGCCACCGGCCGTTCGCGCCGACCTGCGCGGAGACCTCGCCGGCGAAGCCCATGCAGCCGACCAGCGCCGGCGCGAGCACGAGGGACTGGGCCCGGTTGGCGGTCCCCATCAGAAGAGCCCCGTCACCACCCCGTCCACGATGTCGACCTTCTCCGCGGAAGGGGACGCGCCCAGCCCGGGCATCGTCATGATGCTCCCGGTCTTGGCCACGACGAAGCCGGCGCCCGCCGACGGCGTCACCTCCCGGACGGAGATGCGGAAGCCGCGAGGCCGGCCGAGCTTGCCGGGGTCGTCGGAGAAGGAGTACTGCGTCTTGGCGATGCACACCGGGACCTCCCGGAGTCCGGCGTTCTCCAGCGCGGCGATCTGCTTCGCCGCGGCCGGGTCGACGTCCACGCCGTCGGCGCCGTAGATCTCGCGTGCGATGGTCTCCAGCTTCTCGACCAGTCCGAGCTCGAGCGGATAGAGCGGCCGGTAGTCGGCTTCGCCGCTCTCCAGCACGTCCCAGACGGCATCCGCCAGGTCGAGGCAGCCCTCGCCGCCGCCGCCCCACGGGTCCGCGACGACCATGCGCGCACCGGCGTCGCGGCACGCCTGCTCCACGGCGGCGATCTCCGCGTCGGTGTCGGTGGCGAAGCGGTTGAGCGCGACGACCGCGGGGACACCGAACTTCCCGACGTTCTCGATGTGGCCCTGCAGGTTCACGGCACCGGCCTTCACCGCGTCGACGTTCTCGGGCGCCAGCTCGGTCTTGGCGACGCCGCCGTTCATCTTGAGCGCGCGCACCGTGGCCACGATGACCGCGGCGCCCGGCTCCAGACCGCCGAAGCGGCACTTGATGTCGAAGAACTTCTCCGCTCCGAGATCGGCGCCGAAGCCCGCCTCGGTGACCACCACGTCCCCGAGCGCCAGCCCGGCTCGCGTGGCGGAGAGCGAGTTGCAGCCGTGCGCGATGTTGGCGAAGGGGCCGCCGTGCACGAGCGCGGGGGTGCCGCCGAGCGTCTGCACGAGGTTGGGGTTCATCGCGTCCTTGAGCAGGACGGCCATGGCGCCGGAGATGCCGAGGCCGCCGGCGCGCACCGGCTCCCCGTCCTTCGTGTAGCCGACGATGATGCGGTCGAGCCGCGCCTTGAGGTCCTCGAGGCCGTCGGCGAGGCAGAAGATCGCCATGATCTCCGACGCCGCGGTGATCACGAAGCCGTCCTGGCGCGGGACGCCACCGGTGCGGCCGCCGAGGCCCACCACGATGCTGCGCAGCGCCCGGTCGTTCATGTCGACCGCGCGCGGCCAGGTGATCTGCGTCGGATCCAGACCGAGCGAGTTGGGCCGGTACAGGTGATTGTCCAGCACCGCGGACAGCAGTGCGTGCGCCGAGGTGATCGCGTGGAAGTCGCCGTTGAAGTGGAGGTTGATCTCCTCCATCGGCACGACCTG
>CALJLC010000022.1 GCA_937982605.1 uncultured Gemmatimonadales bacterium
GGGTGCTTCTGAGCGGGGTACTCGCCCGTCTCGTCGAACCACATCTCGGGGTGCGCCGCGAGGGGTTCCTTCACGCTGCAGTCGAGCGCCGTGGTCTGCCCGTTCGGGAAGCGGATCACCATGAAGCCTCCCCCGCCGATGTTGCCCGCGGTGGGGTGCGTCACCGCCAGCGCGAAGCCGGTCGCGATCGCGGCGTCGACCGCGTTGCCGCCACGCGCGAGGACCTGCGCGCCGACCTCGCTCGCGATCCATTGCTGCGAGGAGACCATCCCGCCCGTCGAGCGGGCGGTGCCGTTGTCCTGGGCGACGACGGGAGCGGCCGCGAGCGCGAGCGCCGCGCATGCGGCGACGATCGCCTGCCGAAGCCGCTGCCGACGAAGGGACGGAGGAGCGGCGGCGGTGCGGAAGGTCGAACGACTCATCGTGCGGATCCGGTGGCGACGGGCTGACTCGGGGACGGGCATCAAGATCCGGCGAGGTCCCGGATCACGCCAGCCGACCCACCCACCCGGCCTCCGTCGGGCTTACCATTGGCCATGCCCTCCTCTCGATCCGAGCACGAGCCGCCGCTCCGGGCCCCGGCGCGCATCGTCGCGTGGCCGGACTGGTCGGGCGCGAACCCGTACCAGCGCCTCTTCTACGAGGCGCTGGAGCCGCACGGCTTCGAATGGGTCCAGGGCGTGCCCCTCCGCTTCGACGCGGTGCTGGACCCCCGGGCACGCATCCGGCTCCTCCACCTTCATTGGCCGTACGCCTTCTGGAGGAGCCGGGGGGCCTCGAAGATCCGGCGCTGGCGAGCGCTCTCGAGGTTCGCTCTGGGGCTCCGCGCCGCACGGGCCCGCGGAGTACGGGTCGTCTGGACCGTGCACGACCTGGAGCATCCGGGCGGAGACGAAGGCTTCGACCGTCTCGGGCTCCGCTCGGTCCATCGGGCAGCGGAGCTGGTCATCCACCATACCGAATGGTCGCGGGAAGCGGCCCGACGGCGGCTCGGCGCGGCGCCAGGCGCCGAGCTGGTGATGCCGCACGGCAGCTTCGACGGGGCGCTGCCCGAGCCCGCGCCCCGTGACGCCGTGCGCCGGGAGCTGGGCCTTCCCGTCGATCGACCCGTGTTCGTCTCCGTCGGGCGGCTCGACCGCTACAAGGGTCTCGATCTCCTGGCCGCGGCCGCGGCCGCCGTGGGTCCGGACGTCCACTTCGTGGTGGCGGGAGAACCCGGCGATCTGACGGCAGCCACCCTCGTCGATGCGGGACCGCGGCTGACCGTGCTTCCCGAGCGCCAGACAGACCAGCGCCTCGCCGACCTGCTCGAGGCCAGCGACGGGATCGTCCTGCCGTACCGCCGGATCACGACGAGCGGCGCGCTGATCGCCGCGCTGACGGCGGGTCGGGGCGTGGTTGCATCGGACCTTCCCCCGTTCCGGGAGGTCCTTCGACCGGCCCCGGAAGCCGGGGTCCTCGTATCGCCCACCGCGGAGGGGATCGCGCGCGGGGTGCGCGACTTCCTTGCCGTGTCGCCGGCAGCGCGGGGACGCGCGGCCCGCACGCTGGCGGACAGCCTGGAGTGGGCGGAGCTGGTGCCGCCGGTGGCCCGGGCGCTCGACCGGCTCATCTCGGCCGCGGACCGCGCACCGCGCGCTTGAGGGCCGGGATCACGCCCGCGGCGTGCGCCCAACGGAGCGCCACCAGCGAACCGACCTCGAGCCGCCCGTAGCCGCACAGGCGGCCGCCGCGGTCGGCCATCATTCGTCGGAGCACGGGCAGATGGTCGCGCCACAGGCGCAGCGGCGTCATGCCGGGCCCGACGCTGGTGTTCGCGTCGTGGATGCGTCGGGCGTAGTGCCAGCCTCCCGTGGCCACCACGTCGAAGCGGTCGGCGAGGGTTAGGGTCATGGCCCAGTCCTCGCCGTGGGCCAGCGACTCGTCGAAGCCACCGACCGCCAGGAGCGCCTCCCGGCGATACGCGCGCAGGTGATTCGCCACCATGCCGTGGACGAGCAGCTCCCTGCCCAGCGTCACGTCCGTGCGGTGCCGCCGGTCGAAGCGGGTCAGCTGCGATCGATACGCCGTCGCATCGATCCGACCCTCCGCGTCGATGTCGAAGAAGTCCGAGTAGGTCTGCGCCGCGGAGGGCATGGCCCGGAGGGGAGCGACCGCAGCCGCGAGGCCTCCGGGGAGCACGATGTCGTCGGCGTCCACGTGGACGACGAAGCGCCCTCGCGCACGCGCGGTCACCACGTTGTGCGCCGCGCCGATTCCGCGTCGGGACGGCTGGCGGACGACCTCGACCCGAGCGTCGCCGACGGCGCGGGCGACGGCGGCGGTTCCGTCTTCGGAAGCGTCGTCCACGACGATCAGCTCGAGGGCGACGTCCTCCTGGGCGAGCACGCTCGACACGGCCTCCGCCACGTACGCCTCCACGTTGCGGGCGGGCATGGACACCGTGATCTCGGGCTCCCCTTCCGGCCCTGCGCCGGAGAGGCCACCACGCCCTCCGCGGGAGACCGCCGCCCGGGCCTCCGCCCGAACGCGGTCGAGCCACGCCGCGAGCTCCTCGAGCGACGGCGGCGGCTTCCGCACGACCGGCCCGACGCCACGGGTCACGGAGCGTACCCCAGCGCGGCGAGAAGCGGGCCGAGCTCGCCGTCGAGCGCCTCCACGGTCTCGGGTCGAAGTGCCCGCCGGTGGTCGCCGACCCGGGTCGCGCGCCCGGACGCACCCTCACCCGCGACCCGGAGCACCCGGTCGAGAAGCCGCGGCTCGGGCCGCCACCCGAAGTGCTCCACGATGCGGTGGAGCCAGGCGGAGAAGTCGGCGACCATCTCCTCGTACGTCAGGAACAGCACGTGCGGGCGTCCCACGAGGTGACGCCGATACGCCTCGAGGGTACGCCGTACGTGAGACTCCGGCCGCGCCATGGACAGGACGAAGTCGTCGATCCCGACCGTGCGGGCGTGGTCCATCTCGCGCTCGATGCGTCGCGCCGCGACATCGTCCCCCAGCAGGGGCAGTCGCGGCTCCCATCCGTGGTTGCGATGGAGAGAGACGAGTACGTCCCGCGGGTCGCGGAGGACCAGCACCGAGCGGTGGGAGAGGCCGAGCACGTTGGCCGAAGCCGTCCGCAGCGGTCCGAAGAAGCACCCCGGCCGCTCGAACAGCCGGTCGTCACCACCCCGACCGCCGCCGATCCACTCGGCGATGCGGTTCAGCTCGTAGTGGTACGAGTCGAGGTCGATCGGCACGAGCCCCGCGTCCCGCGCCAGCGGCGCCAGCATCCGGGTCACGAAGCGCGAGGCGGCTCGCTCCACCGTGAAGAGCACGGCGCTGGGCCGATCCGGGTCACCCACCTCGCGGCCGGCCAGCAGCTGCGACTCCGCGCGGAAGCGGCGGCGCACCTTCCACCGGGCGCGGATCGTGTGAAGCCAGCTCCCCGTCATGACGCCGCCTCCACGGCCGCCCGCGAGGTGGCGTACACGCCCTCGAGCATGACCGCGACGTCCTCCCATCCGGGGAGCGCCCGCACCGTCTGGCGCGCGGCGCGGCCGAGCCGGGCAGCGCGATCGGGCTCGTCGAGCAGGAGTCGGATCCCCTCGGCCAGGGCGGCCGGATCGTCGTCGTCCACGAGCCACGCCGTCTCGCCGTGGGTCAGGCCGTGGGACGACCCGCGGCAGGACACGATCGGGACGCCCGCGCTCATGTAGTTGAGGAGCTTGAGGGGCTGGCCGTCGGCGCGCGGGCGCGGGTTCACCGCCACCGCCGCGGTCGAGAGAAGCGCCGGCAGGTCGTCGAGTCCCGCACGCCGCACATCGACGGTGTCCGTCAGGCCGAGCTCGTCGAGAAGGCCCCGCCACGGCGCGAAGGCGTCCGGATCGCGGACGGCCAGCAGGAGCCGAGCGGCCGGACGGGCGGCGCGCACCTCGCGCATGGCCCGAAGAAGCGCGTCCACGCCCTGATACGCGGTGAGCCCCCCGGCGAAGAGGACGACGGGCGGATCGTGTTGCGACCGGGGTCGGTCGAAGCGTCGCCATTCGACGCCGTTCGGCACCGTGGACACCCGCGCCGGAGGCAGTCCGTGTCCGTCGACGAAGGCGCCCCGGATCGCGGGGGTCACGGTCACCACGTGGTGCGCGCGCGTGGCGGTGGCCCGGTCGAGGCCGCGTCCCAGCATTCGCGCCGGTGCACGGGCCACCGGCACGAAGTGCGGCAGCTCCGACTCGAGCAGGGTATGCGCATCGTACACGACCGGAACGCCCGTCCTGCGTGTGAGCCAGCCGGCGGCGAAGCCCTCGACGTGATGCGCGTGGACGATGTCGACCGGGTGTCGGTCCAGGACGCCGTGCAGCGTACGCACGAGGAGCGGGTCCATCTGAAGGAGCTTGCGCACCGAGGGGCCCGCCTCGAGCCGGTGGTACGTCGACGCCTCCGGCGTGCGGTGGACGACGACGCCCGATGGCGCGGGGCCTTCCGAGAGATGGTACGCGACCACACGGACCTCGTGCCCCCGTTCGCGCAGCGCCTGGCTCATCCTGGCGATGCGAGCCGGCGTGCCCCGAGCGGCGGGGAACGGACACGCCGCGACCATGAGGACCGCGAGCCGGCCCGGCGGCGGCGTCACGAGAACGCGCGCACGAGCCGCCACCACCCGGACGCGAAGGCGCCCAGGAGCCGCAGCACGCTCCGCTCCACCGACCCGGTTGCCAGCCCCTCACGCACGGGCAGCGGTCCCCCGACGAGGAGGGAGCCATCCCGTGCTCGTCGGCTCGCCCGAACCTCGTGCCGCAGAGCGCCGAGCTCCGCGCGACGCCCGAGCAGCTCGGCCACCGCCTCCCGCCATTCGCCGTAGCGGCCCGCGCGAACGACCCACGCGAGCTGCACCGCCTCGTAGAGCGCGAGCGCGGGCGCCAGCAGCACGAGGGTGCGGCGCGCGTAGCACTTCCAGAGGATCATCCAGCGCCCCGCCACCAGGCGCCGAACGCGCCCCGGGGGATCCGGGCGGCCGTCGCGCGCCGAGTATCCGGGGGTCCCGCCGCCGTGTCGGCAGCGTGCTCCGGGTCCCGCGAGCAGCGCCAGGCCGGCGATGCGGCACCGCAGCCCGAAGTCGTGGTCCTCGTAGTTGAACTCGAACCCCTCGTCGAAGCGCAGCGCGCCCAGCCGTCGCCGATCCACGAGAAAACAGGCGGAGACCATCGAGCCGACCTCGACGGCAGACGCCGCTCCCCCGCCCTCCGTCACGGGACGACGCGGCGCGAGCTGTCCGAGGCAGTGCGCGTCGGCCCCCTCGAAGTGCACCCGGCCGGGCTCGGCGTCGTCCACCACCCGAGGCATCGCGAGGACCGCACCTTCCCGTGCGTCGAGCGCGGACTCGAGCCGGCCGAGGCAGTCGGGGTCGGGGAAGACGTCGTTGTCGAGAAAGAGGACGCGGTCGCCGGCCGCCTCGTCCAGGCCGCGGTTCCGGGCCGCCGCGGGGCCGAGGTTGGCACCGAGGCGCACGGTACGGATCTCCGGGCGCTCCCGCGCCAGGCGCTCCGGGCTCCCGTCCTCCGACCCGGAGTCGACGACGAGGACCTCCGCCACGGAGTCCCCGAGGGCGCTGGCCGCATCGACGACGCGCAGGAGCCGCCCACCACCGTCGTGGTTCACGATGCACACCGTCACGCTTCCGCTCACGCGGCCTCGACCAGGAGCGACCCGTAGTGGGCCGTCATCGCGTCCGGCGCGAAGCGCGGGACATAGGCGGACGCGTGTCGGGCGGCCTCGAGCATGCGCTCCGGATCGGCCAGAACGGCACGGATGGCCCCGGCCAAGGCGAGCGCGTCGTCGGGCGGACAGAGGAAGCCCCGGCTCCCGCCCCCGAGGAAGTCCTCCACGCTGCCCGAGCAACGGGTCGCCAGGACGGGGGTGCCGAGCGCGAAAGCCTCGCCGACGACGTTGGGCCACGCCTCCGTACGGGAGGGCACCACCATGAGGTCGGCCGCGGCGATCCAGGGACAGGGGTTCTCGCGATGGCCGGCGAAGCGCACGCGGGAGGCGAGCCCCGCCGCCTCGACCCGATGCTGGAGCGCGCCCCGCTGCGACCCCTCGCCCACGAGCACGAGCCGGGGCCCCTCGGACCCCAGCATCGCCAGCGCGTCGACGAGCACGTCGAAGCCCTTGACCGCCTCGAGCCGGCCGACGCCGACCAGGACCGGCCCCGAACCCGGCGGCAGGGCACCCGGCGGCAGCGGCTCCTCCGCCAGGCTCCTGAGCTCCCGGGCGTGGATCGGATTCGGCGCGACCCGAAGCCGTTCCGGCCGTAGCGCCGCCAGCGCCCGAAGCTCCTCGGCGATGCCGGGAGCCACCGCCACCACCCGGTCCGCCGTCGGCAGAGCGCGCTCGAGGAGGAGTCTTGCGAGCGGCCGGCGCCCCGGCGGCATGTGCGTCTCGAGATGACGCAGCGGCTGTTCGTGGACGTTGACCACGACGCGCAGCCCCGGAGCGAAGAGGGCCCGGGCCGCGAGCCCGATCGCGTGCGACTTGTGCAGGAAGGTCGAGACGATCGTGGCTCGCTCCCGGCGAGCGATGTCGGCGAGCCGCTTCGCCTTGGCGAGGAGCCCGACGGCGCCCCGCACCAGGGACTCGCGCTCGGGACCGCTCCACTCCCGCCAGGAGCGGTCGTCCGCACGGGTCGGCCGCTCGCCTCCCGACTCGAGGTGGTACACCTCCGTGTGCGCCGGAAGCCGGGAGAGCAGCGCACCGTGGGGGCGTACGAGCACCGGTACCGGCCGCACCGCCGTGAGCGTCCGGAGGTAGTGCAGGTACACCAGCTCGGCGCCCCCCGGCCGGAGGTCGTGGATCACGAGGAGCGCGGTAGGCTCGGACACCGGGGGGTGGCCTCGCGGGTTGCGGGGTGGGGGCGTCGGCGCCGAAACGCGTCGGAAACGGTGCGGGGCGGTCTCGGGGCACGCAACCGGGGACCGGCTCGCTCCCCCCCTGCCCCGGATCTAGCTTCTGCATGGCGCCCGCCCCTCCTCGACCCGACTCGCCCATGGCGCGCATCGCCACCGTCTGCACCGACGAGCGTCGGGGGACCCGTCTCGTCGACATGTCGGCCATCCGCTGGTACCGGATGTCGAGCGCGCTCGCCGAGCTGGGGCACCAGGTGGACGTCCTCCACGGACGCCTCAAGTGGCGCCCGATCCAGCGCCCCCGATCGCTCGGCCCCCGGCTGCGGGAAGTGCCTCTGGGGCGGGCGCGCTGGGACGAGTACGACGTCGTGAAGACGCTGTTTCACCGGGGCTTCGAGACGCTCGAGCGCTTCGGTGGCGCCGACCATCCCTTCGTGGTCTCGAAGCTCGGTTCGGTGGTGGACGACCACGATCGCGACGGGATCTACTTCTTCGGGGCCCAGAGGGAGGCGCTGTACCGCGTGCAGCGCCGCATCGCCGAGACGAGCCGGTACGTGGCGGTGATCTCCGAGCCGGCGCGCGCGCTGTGGCGGGAGCTTCACGGTCCCGCCGGGAACGTCCTGCTCGTTCCGGGCGCGGCCGACGAGGTGCTCCCGGAAGCGGGGGCGGACCCGTTCCCCGATGCCGCGCGGCCGCGGGTCGTCTTCGCCGGCAACTTCTACACCGGCCACCGGTCGAGCCAGGACGAGGCGCACCGGACCATCGCGGGCAAGCTCAACGCGGTGGGCGCGGCGCTGCGCGCGCGGGGTGGAGCCCTGTACGTGCTGGGCCCGGGCGACGCGGACAGCCTCGACCACGGTGCGGTCCGGTACCTCGGAGAAGTCCCCTATGCGGCGTCGTGGGACTACCTCCGGCACGCGGACGTCGGGCTGGTGGTGTCCGCCGGCGCCTTCATGCACAACAACGAGAGCACGAAGATCTACCATTACCTCCGCGTGGGCCTTCCGACCGTGAGCGAGTCGGGCTTCCCCAACGACCACCTCGTGGCGGACACGGGGCACGGCCGACTGGTCGAGCCGGGCCACGTCGACGCGCTCGTGGACGCGGTCGTCTGGGCGGCGACCGCGCTGCCGGATCGAGGCCCCGCGATCGACCACATCCTCCGTCACCACACCTGGAGGCGGCGCGCCGAGACGTACGACCGGCTCATTCGGGAACAGATGGCGGACAGCCCCCGCGAGCCGTTGACAAAGCCCTGAGCGCACGCCATCCCTTGGCCATCGACACCAACCCCCCCGTCACATGCCGATCCTCCAGGAGCTGAAGGATCGTCGGCTCTTCCGGATCGTCTTCTCGGTCATCGCCGGGGGGTGGGTCCTGCTGGAGGCGACGGGCTCCTTCGTCGAGCAGGGAATCCTCCCCGAGGTTTCCTACCGCATCGGGCTGGTGTGGTACGCCGCGGCCGTTCTGGCCGCCGCCGTCATCGGGTGGCATCACGGAGAAAAAGGTCGCCAGCGGGCTCCGTTCGGCGAGATCCTGACGCTCGCGTTGATCCTCCTCGCCTCCGTGGGCGGCTCCTTCTTGACGGCCGACCGCTTCGGGCGCGAAGCCGCGCAGGTGGCGGAGCTGGCGCCGGGCCAGGGCGAGGTGAGGCTGCACCGGAATCGCGTCGTCGTCGCGCCGCTGCGGAACGAGACCGCGGATCCCTCGCTGGACGCCCTGGGCCGGATGGGCTCGGACTGGATCACCGAGGGCATCCATCGCACGGGCGTCGTGGACGTGGTCCCGTCGCCGATGGCGATCCAGGCGGCCCGGTACGTCGACGGGCTGGTCGCCACCGCCGAGGAGGAGGGGCGGCTCGTCGACCCGCTGCGCGCGATGGCGGAGGAGACCGGATCGGGCACGGTGGTCTCGGGGAGCTACTACCTGTTCGGCGACGACGTCCACATTCAGGTCCAGATCACGAACCCGTCCACGGGGGCCACGCTCGATCAGATCGAACCGATCATCGTGCCGCGGGGAGACCCCGCGTCGGGTCTCGGGCTGCTGCGCACCCGCGTCATGGGCTCGCTGGCCCTCAACCTCGACGGCCGCCTGGAGGGACACGCGGCGCAGTCGGAGAGCCGGCCCGACTTCGAGGCGTCCCAG
>CALJLC010000023.1 GCA_937982605.1 uncultured Gemmatimonadales bacterium
TAAACATATGAAGTCAATTCGAAAAAATGCGTTGACCTGACGCGTTCGGCGCGAATATCTTCGGTCAGCGTTCGCTGGGCGAAAGCCCTGTTCCTACTTGCCGAAGGAGCCCCGATGGTTCGCTCGGCCGCGGCTCTGGCCGCCGTACTGATTCTTCCGACTTTTGCCCAGGCCCAGGAGCCGGTGGCGACCCACACGGTCGTGCGGGACGACACGTTGTGGGATCTGGCCCAGCGCTACTACTCGAACCCGTTCGAGTGGCGGGTGATCTGGAACGCCAACCGCGACGTCGTCGAGGACCCGAACTGGATCTACCCGGCGGAGGTGATCGTCATCCCCGGCCTGCCCGGCGATGCGGCCCAGCCGGTCGTCCAGCAGCCGGTGGACCCGATTCCGGACGACGAGCCCGAGATGGTCGAGGGGGTTCCGACGGATCTGGTCCCCTTCGGCCTGCGCCAGGCCCGGCCCGTGCAGGACGCCGCGCGGACGATCTTCTACAACGACACGGCCGGCGCACGACGCTCGCTCGTCGAGGCGGCGGCCGAGATGCGAACGCTGGCGGTGTCCCCGGACCGCGTGTACTCCGCGCCGTGGCTCATCGGCCTCGAAGGTGATCCCGCGAACCAGGGCTGGATCGCCGGCTTCGCCACCCGTGGCGCGCGCGCCGGCACGATCCGCTCGTTCGACCGGATCCGCATCACCATGCCGACGCCGGCGCGGGTCGGGGCCTTCCTCCAGCTGTACCGCGTCGACTCGACGATCGAGGGCGTGGGCCAGGTCGTGATCCCGACCGGCGTCGCCGAGGTCTCGACCATCGGGGATGGTGAGGTCGTCGCGATCGTCGTGAAGGAGTACGAGCGAATCCAGCCCGGAGACTGGGTCGGCCCGCTGCCCGCCTTCGCGCTCGAGCCCGGGGACGAGGCGCAGCCGGTCACCGGCGGCTCCGAGGCGATGGTGATGGGCTTCGAGGGCGAGCAGACGATGTCGGACGTCGGTCACGTCGCCTTCATCGACCTCGGCAGCGACGACGGGATCAGCATCGGCGACGAGTTCGTGCTGTACGGCCAGGCCATCCCGACCGCTCGCGAGGGCTCTCTCCAGGTCATCGGAGTCCGCGAGACCACCGCGGCGGCGCGGGTCATGTCGATGAGGGACAACGTGTTCCGCCCGGGCGTCGAGGTCCGCCTCGCTCCGAAGACGAACTGATGGAGGCGGCGAGGACGCACACCCTCCTCGCCGCCCCACCTCCCCCGGAGTCCCCGCCGGCGTCGCCCGGCGGGGACTCCGTGCGTTTCGGGGCCGCGCCCCGCTGACGCGCACGCGGCCCGGGGCCGCGTCCGTTTCCCAGATTCCCGAACCCCGAACACAGGTACGCCCAGGGTATGCAGTCGAATAGAAGAGTGCTCGTGACCGGAGGCGCCGGCTTCATCGCCAGCCACGTCGCCGACGCCCACCTCGCCGCGGGAGACGACGTCTGGATCGTCGACGACCTCTCGTCCGGGAGGACATCGAACGTCCCGGAGGGCGCCGAGTTCGTCGAGATGGACGTGCGCGATCCCGAGATCCGGAACCTCTTCCGCGACGTCCGCTTCGACCTGGTCAACCACCACGCCGCCCAGATCGACGTGCGGGTGTCGGTCTCCGACCCGCAGAAGGACGCCTCGATCAATCTGCTCGGCCTGCTCAACCTCACCGAGGCGGCGGTCGAGGTGGGGACGAAGCGGATCGTCTTCGTGAGCAGCGGCGGCGTCGTCTACGGAGAGCCCGAGCAGATCCCCACGCCGGAGAGCGCCCCGAAGCTGCCGCTCTCCCCGTACGGCGTCACCAAGCTGGGCGGCGAGTATTATCTGAACTACTACCGGCAGATCCGGGGGCTCGAATACGTGGCGCTCCGGTACTCCAACGTCTTCGGGCCGAGGCAGGACCCGCACGGCGAGGCCGGGGTGGTGGCGATCTTCTGCAGCCGCCTCCTCGACGGCGTGCCGCTCACCATCTTCGGCGACGGCGAACAAACGCGGGATTACGTGTACGTAAAGGACGTCGTCGCGGCCAACATGCTCGCCGCGCACGTCGAGATGGGCGAAGGCACCGGGCTGGACGCGCGGGCCTTCAACGTCGGCACCGGCGTCGGTACGAGCGTGCTGCGCCTGGCCGAGGTGCTGGAGGGAATCTCCGGCGAGTCGCTCCCGCGCAACCACGAGGCGGCGCGGCCGGGAGAGCTCCGACACAGCACGCTGGACTCGGGCCTGATCCGGTCGCGCGGCTGGGCGCCCGCGTTCACGCTGGAACAGGGCTTGCGGGAAACGTACGAGTACATCGCCAACCAGAGGTCGTGACGCGGGAATGAGCCTGACCACCCTCCTCCTCCAGTCCCAGCCGCCCACGAGCGCCTTCGAGATGGTCGTCGGGGGCACGCTCCCGACGCAGATCGTCCTCTCGGTCCTGGCGGTCTTCTCCCTCTTCTCCTGGTGGCTGATCTTCTCCAAGGCCCGCCAGTTCCGAAGGGTGCGCAAGCAGGGCGACCAGTTCCTCGACTGCATGGAGCGGGCGCAGCGGCTCGAGGACGCCTACAAGGCGATCCTCTCCCTCCCGGACTCGCCGTACGGCCGGGTCTTCCGCCAGGGCGTGAACTTCTTCTCCGAGCTCCGGCCGGGCGCCCTCCGTCAGGGGGCCCCACCGAGCCACGGGCTCTCGCTGACGCAGCTCGAGGCGCTCCGGCTCGTGCTGGAGAAGGAGGAGGCCGAGGAGCGCGACGAGCTGGCGCACGGGCTCGGCTGGCTCGCCGTCGTCGGATCCGTCTCCCCGCTCCTGGGCCTCATGGGCACGGTCATCGGCGTCATGAACGCCTTCCTCGGCATCACCTCGACCGGCTCGAGCAACATCATGGCGGTGGCGCCGGGCGTGGCCGAGGCGCTCATCACGACCGTCGCCGGGCTGGCCGTCGCCATTCCGGCGGTGATCGCGTACAACCACTTCGTGGGACAGCTCAACCTGGTCAGCGGCGAGCTCGAGGGCTTCTCGAGCGAGTTCATCGGCACGCTCGCCCGGGAGGGCCGCGTCTAGATGAGCTCCCTGGGGTCGCGGCGGAGGGGCGGACGCAACCGCTCGGACCTGCCGATCAACGCGGACATCAACGTCACGAGCCTGGTCGACGTGGCGTTCACCCTGCTCGTGATCTTCATCATCACCGCGCCGATCCTGCAGGGCGGGATCGAGGTGTCGATCCCGCGGGCCGACGTACAGCCGCTCACCGCGCAGGAGTCGCCGTTCTTCATCACGATCATGCGGGACGGCTCGATCTTCATGGAGGAGTCCCCGGTGACGCTGGAGGATCTCGAGGGCGCGCTCCCGCAGATCCTCTCGACCGGCGAGGTCGAGCGGGTCTTCATCCGCGCCGACTCGCTCGCCTCGTGGGCGCCGGTGCTCAAGACGATGGCCATCGCCGCGCGCAGCGGCGTGGGCTGGTCCGTGGTGGCGGAGCCGTACCGCGAGGGCCGTTGACGTGAGGAAGCGGCGTCTCGATCCCTTCGACCGCCGGTCGATGGCCCTCTCGGCGGCGCTGCACGCCTCGATCTTCGCCCTCGGCTGGGTGAGCACGCTCTACGAGCCCCCCGTCCTGGTCTTCGAGACGTACGAGATCGAGCTCGTCTCGCCGCCCCCGGCGGTACGGGCGCAGGAGGACCGCCCGGCCACCGAGGAGATCGTCGTCGAGCGTCCGGACCCCCAACCGGAGCCGCCGGCGCCGGAGCCCGAGGAGGTCGTCCCGGTCCAGGATCCCGAGCCGGAGCCCGACCCGCCGCCGGAAGATCCGGCCGAGGAGATGCCTCCGGAGGTCGCGGAAGAGACCGTCGAGGCCGCCACGGTCGCGGAGGTGCCCGAGGAGCGGGAGACGAACGTGTCCGGGGAGGACATCAACGTCCGCATCGAGGGGCTCCGCCGGGACTATCCGGCGTACTACGCGAACATCATCCGGCAGATCCAGCGGTGTTTCGTGAGCCGGTGGCGGCAGGGGGGGCGGTGGGAGACCACGCTCTTCTTCTACATCGACCGGGACGGTACCGTGCCCGGAGACGAGACCCGCTTCGTGACGCGCTCGGGCAACACCGCCTTCGACTACACCGCCATGGGGGCCATCGAATGCGCCGGCCGGGGCAACTTCGGGCCGTTGCCCGCCGAGCTCCCGTACGACCGCTTCCCGGTCCGCTTCACCTTCCGACCGCAGAACGCGCCGTTCCCGCTCGTGCCCGAGTGGGGCGCCCGGCCGCCGCAGCCCGGGCACGGCGAAGCGCGGCACCACCCATGAGAACCACAGAGAGAGCAGCAGGAGCATCGATGAGCGTCAGGGTACAGATGGGCAGTCGGGTGGGCGCGTTTCTCCTCGTCGCCGCCGTCGCGGCCGCGGTCGGCACGGAGGTGGCCGCCCAGGAGGACCTCCCGGGCGTGGAGCTGGGCCTCTTCTACGCGAACACCTATCTGCCGGCGCTCGCCGTGCAGCCCTTCACCGGAACCTTCGGAGGGGACGCGCTCGCGCCGCAGGTCGAGGCGATCGTCGGGCGCGACCTGCGCAACTCGGACCGCTTCGAGGTGCTCGACTCCCTTCCGGGCGCCATGGTCGGGCCCCGCGTCGACTACGCCCTCTGGGACCGGCTCGGCGCCGTCTGGCTGGTGACGGGCCAGGTCGAGGGCGCCGGCGACGGCTTCCTGCTCAACCTGGAGCTCCACGACGTCGTCTACGGCGAGGTGCGCGAGCAGGGCCGCTTCCGCGTCCCGAACCCCTCCGACGAGGACTTCCGGATGGCCGTCCACCGGGCCTCGGACGAGATCGTCCGATGGGCCACCGGAGACCCGGGCATGGCGGCCAGCCGCATCGCGTTCACGATGACGGACAACGCCGGCAACAAGGACGTCTACGTGATCGATTCGGACGGCGAGAACCTCCGGCGGGTCACCCGTTACGACAATCTGACCGAGTCGCCCACATGGTCGCCCGACGGGCAGCGCCTCGTCTTCGCCTCCTGGAAGACCGGGGTGGCGCGCATCTACGAGATCGACCGCTTCGGCAACAACGAGCGGATGCTCCCGCCGGTGCGGGGCGCCGGCGACTACATCACGCCGACCTACCACCCGAACGGACGGACGATCGCCTTCAGCGTGCTGGGCAGCAGCAGCCAGAGCGGCGTCTTCACCTACAATCTGGCCGACGACTGCTGCCTCTCCTTCCTCTCGGGCGGGCCGTGGTACGACATCAGCCCGACGTACTCCGCGGACGGACGGTGGCTCGCCTTCAACACGCTCCGCTTCGGGGACGCGGTGCCGCAGGTCATGATGATGCCGTCCGAGGGGGGCACGGCGGAGACGCTCTCGCCGTACGCCTACGGGAGCGGGGGCTTCTACGCGGCGCCCGACTGGTCCCCGCACGGAGACCTCGTCGCCTTCCACGGCCGCATCGACCGGCGGGGCCGCTACCACATCCTCGTCGCCAACCTGGAGGACGGGGGCCGGGTGCTGAGGCAGCTCACGACCGAGGGCAACAACGAGGCCCCGAGCTGGGCGCCGGACGGGCGGCACCTCGTCTTCGTGGGTGAGCGCGGCTGGGGCTTCGGGCTCATGATCGCCGACGTGACGACGGGCCGGATCCGGTCGCTCCTGGGGGGGCGGCAGGTGGGGCTGCCGGACTGGTCCCCGGCGCTGCCGCCGACCTGAGCGAGCGTGGCCCGGAACCTGCATTCAGAAACATCTGTGCCAGGGCTCGAGACCCCGATGATTTCCGTTGCATTCCGGCGCCTTTCGCCCTATATGCAGGGGGACTTCTCAGGCGTTCAAAGGGCGTTAGCTTCGTTGCGGCGCGCGCCGCGTCATAGCCGTCGCGTGGACCACCATCGTTCAACCCGGGAGTAGGGATGATCGTCCGTCGATTCTTCGTTTCGGTCTTTGCCGCCACCCTTCTGGTGGGTGCATGCGGTGGCGATCCGCCGCCGCCCCCGCCGCCGCCGCAGCCGGACCAGGACTCGCTTCGCCGGTACAATGATTCGGTGGCCGCGGCCGAGGCAGCCCGCCGCGCCGAGGCCGAGCGTCTCGCCGCCGAGCGCGCCGCGGAGGCCGAGCGCCAGCGCCGCATCCGCGAGGCCCGCGCCACGCTCGAGGAGATGGTCTTCTTCGACTACGACATGTCGGAGATCCGGCCGGACGCGGCGACCGCGCTGCGCGCCAAGGTGGAGATCCTGCGGGCCAGCCCGCAGGTGCAGCTCCGCATCGAGGGGCACGCCGACGAGCGGGGCTCGACCGAGTACAACATGGCGCTCGGCAACCGTCGCGCCGAGGCGATCCGGCAGTTCCTGACCGGCTTCGGCCTGGCCGAGAACCGCTTCGAGATCGTCTCGTTCGGTGAGGGCCGTCCGCTCCAGCAGGGCTCCAACGAGGCCGCCTGGGCGCGGAACCGGCGTGGTCAGTTCGTGATCACGGCCGGCGCCAACATGATCAATCCGCCGGGCAACTGACGGCGACGCCTTCGCGTGATCCCTCCCCCGGACACCGGGGGAGGGATCCGCACGCACGAATGAGAGCTGAACGCAATTCGACGGCGGCCCGCATCCTCGCGATGTCGGCCGTCGCTTTCGTCTCCGCCGGGTGCGCCATGAAGGGCGACATCCGCACGCTGCAGGAGGAGCTGCGTGCCGTCACGGCCCGCCAGGACTCCCTCATGATGGAGATCCGGGCGCAGACGGAGCGGACGCAGGACACGCTGCGCACGCAGGGCAACCAGATGTTCGACCTGCGCGGGGACCTCAACCGACAGCTGCAGCAGATCAACCAGGCGCTCGTCCGGATCGAGGCGCTCGCCGGCGAGAACCAGCGGGGGCTCACCGCGGTGCGCGACCAGCTCGCCAACGTGCGCCGCACGCCGGGCGCGACCGGGCCGGTCGTCTCGGACACCCCGGAGGGCGGGGGCGGAAGCGAGAGCCTGCTCGGCGGAGCGGGTGACCCCGACGGGCTCTACCGGGTGGCGCAGGAGCAGTACCAGCGCGGATCGCTGAATTCGGCGGCCGCGGCCTTCCGCGACTTCATCGAGCAGCACCCGTCGGACCACAGGGTGCCGGATGCGCACTTCGTGCTCGCCGACATCCTCGAGCAGCAGGACCGTCCCGAGGACGCGCTCGAGGCCTTCCTGGAGGTCCAGCGGCTCTTCCCGGCGCACGCCAAGGTGCCGGAGGCGCTCTACCGCATCGCGGAGCTGCAGATCGAGCTCGACGACGCGGACGCGGCAAGACTCACGCTCGAGCGGATCGTCAACACCTATCCGGGCACCATGATGGCCATGCTCGCCCGCGACAAGCTCGAAGAGATCGGCTGACACGTGCGCTGCCCGCAGTGTGACGCCACCGAGAATCGGGTCGTCGACACCCGGGCCAGCCGAGGGGGGCGGGCCGTCCGGAGGCGTCGGGAGTGCACGGTGTGCGGTGCGCGCTTCACGACGTACGAGTACGTCGAGGAACGGCCGATCCAGGTCCTCAAGCGCTCCGGCGCGATCGAGGACTTCGACCGGGCCAAGCTCCTGCGCAGCGTGAAGGTCGCCTGCGCCAAGCGTCCCGTCTCCCTGTCCGACATGGAGGCGCTCGTCGACGACATCGAAGACGAGTTCTCCCGCGAGGCGGGCGCGGAAGTCGACAGCGTCCGGCTCGGTCAGCTCGTCATGGAGCGGCTCTCTCCGCTCGACCGGGTGGCGTACGTCCGCTTCGCCTCGGTGTACCGGAACTTCCAGGACGCGGGTGAGTTCCAAGACTTCGTCGACGAAATGGCCGCCGCGCAGCGGCGCGAGGAGATTCGCCGGAACCAGGTCGAGCTGAAGATCTGACCGGCCGGCGCGCACCGGTCGACGCCGGTCCCGCTACCTTTTCCCGACGCCGAGACCCCACCGCACCACGCGATGCGCAAGCGCACCAACCCCAGGGGCGAGATGCCCTTCCTGGATCACCTCGAGGAGCTCCGCTGGAGGATCCTCTGGTCGATGTTGGCGCTCGTGCTCGGCTCGGTCGTCTCCTTCGCGCTCGTCTACTACTTCCAGGTGCTCGAGCTGCTCGTGCAGCCGATCCGGGACGCCTACGACGACCAGAGCCTGCAGCTCATCTACCTGTCGCCGGCCGACCCCTTCTTCGTGACGCTCCGGCTGGCGATCTACGGCGGCTTCATCCTGTCGTTCCCGATCCTGGTCTACCACACCTGGTCGTTTCTTTCCCCGGCGCTGGAGGACGAAGAGCGCAAGGCGATCGTGCCGGCGCTCTACCTCGGCCTCGTGCTCTTCATCGGCGGCGTGC
>CALJLC010000024.1 GCA_937982605.1 uncultured Gemmatimonadales bacterium
TTCTCGGGCACGGCCGCGGCGGCGGAGCCGGTGGGGGCGTCGTGCGTCTCGGCCGGCCTCGTGCGCAGCCAGATCGCGTGGCCCACGGCGAAGAGCACGGACGCCGCGATGGCGATCCACATCAGGTCCCAGGAGACCCCGATGAGGACCTCCTGGCCCCACGGGTTGTCGGCGGTTCTCCAGAGCTGCATCACGCCGCGCTCCTCACGGCACGACGCACCAGATTGCGCATCAGCGCGATCTTGTAGTCGTTGTGCCGCAGTGCCCGGGCGCCCTGGATGGCGGCCTCACCGGCCGCGACGGCGGTCGCCTCGTCGGCTCGGGTCCCCGCCACGATGCGCTCCGCCGCGTGAACCCGCACCGGATAGGGCGCGACTCCGTTCACCGCGATCCGGGCCTCCTCGACCGTGTCTCCCGACTTGCGGAAGGCGGCCGCGACGCTCACGAGCTGGAAGTCCCACGAGCCGCGGTCCCGGACCTTCTCGTAGTAGAAGTCGGCGTTGGCCCAGATCGTCGGGATGTGGATGCGCGTCAGCAGGTCGCGACGCTTCATCACCGTCATGCGCGTGATGTCGATCGCCGGCCCGATGAAGAAGTCCTCGGCGTCGTGGACCCTCGGACCGCCGGTGTTCTCGACGATCATCTTCGCGTCGATCGCGATGAGCGCGGGCGCGGTGTCCGACGGGTTCACCGCCACGCACCGGCTCCGGCCCAGGATGCAGTGCTCCCGGTTCATGGCCTGAGGCGCGGCCGCGTAGCAGGTGTTCCCCCCCGCGCGGTAGCACGGCCAGCCGCTCCGGTAGTACCAGCAGCGCGTGTCCTGCGAGACGTTCCCGCCGAGCGTGCCCTGGTTCCGGATCTGCGGCGTGGCCACATGCGCGGCGGCGTCCGAGAGCACCGAGAACTCGGAGCGGATGCGCGCGTGGCGCTCGATCTCGGTGAGCGTCGTCATCGCGCCGATCTCGAGGCCGGCGTCGACCTCACGGATCCCCGAGAGCTCCGGAATGGCGCCGAGGTCGACCACGACCGTCGGGCGCTTGATCCGGTCCTTGAACCAGTCGAACGAGTCGAGCCCGCCCGCCAGCACCCACGCCTCGGCGCGATGCCGGTCCAGCAGCTCGAGGGCGTCGTCGACGCTCGTCGGCTGCAGGAGCTCGAAGGCCGGAATCATGTCCCTGATCTTCGCCATGGCTCTAGCTCCCTAACCGATGTGCTGGTCGAGGCGACCGTGGCCGGGAGTCCGGCCCTCGATCTCCGCGAGGATGATGTCCGGCGTGAGCGGCGTGCGGCAGACGCAGCGTCCGCCCATCGCGTCCGCCACGGCGCACGTGAGTGCCGCGCCCCCCGCGCCGACGGGCGGTGCACCGGTGCCCTTGGCGCCCACCGGGGCCTTCGGGTCGGGGATGCGGACCGCGCCCCACTTCAGGTCGGCGGGGATGTCGAGGAAGCCCGGCGGTCGGGCGGTATACAGCCGGTTGGCGAAGGGAACGCCCCACTTGGGGTCGAAGACCCACCGCTGGGTCATCGCCATGCCCATGCCCTGGATGCTGCCGCCGAAGACCTGAGCCCCGAGGCTGCGCGGGTGCAGCACCGTGCCGCAGTCGGTCACGCCGACGTACTCCAGCAGGTCCACGACGCCCGTCTCCTCGTCGAGCTCGACGAGGGCGAAGCCGGCGACCCAGGAGTAGATGCTCCCCTCGCCACCGAAGTTGTCCCGGGCGATGCCCATGAGCCCCTGCCCCGCCAGCATCTGTGCCGCGGGCACGGTCTGCTCGTGGATGTCGTCCGGCAGGACGTGGCCGTCGTACTCGCCACCCATCTGGATGGCCCGCTCGGCGATGCGTCCCAGCGTCATCGTGCCGCCGGGTCCGCTCACGCGGCCGTTGTCGACGCGGTATGCGCCCGGCGAGCCGCCCATCGCGGCGGCCGCGACCGCGCGGATCTTGCGCAGCGCGTCCTCGGCCGCGGCCCGGTTGGCCCGCGTGTGCGCCGTCGTCGTCTGACTGCCCGCCTGTACCGTCGAGCGCGGCATGCCCCGACTCGAGTCGCCCCAGACGATCTCGACGTCGCTCCAGGCGTAGCCGAGCAGCTCGGCCGCGGGCCGCGCCGTATCCGCAATCGAATGCGTCCCGAGGTTCCCGATGCCCTGATGCACGTAGAGCTTGCCGTCGGGGCGGATGATCATCAGGCCGTCGCGGCCCCGCGAGCCCGCCGTGTACGGAGAGAGCCCGATCCCGACGCCGGTCACCCTCGAGCCGTTGCGACGGCCGGAGAGCTGCGACTTGGCCGGCCAGTCGAAGAGCTCCGCGCCCTGCTCGAGGGCCTCGAGCGCGTGCACGCTCGTAAGCGTGGTGTCACGCGGCCCGAAGCGGACGTCGGGCCCCGGCGCGTTGATGCGGTGCATCTCGAGTCGGTCGATCCCGAGCTCCCGGCCCGCCTTCTCAAGGATCGGCTCGAGCATGGCGATGATCTGCGCGCCGCCCGGCCCCCGCTGGGCGGACTTGGGCGGCGTGTTCGTGTACAGCGGGACCCCGCGGAAGCGCATGTTCTGCGGGGTGTACGTGAGATCCGCGATCATCCCCGCGGTGTTGTAATCTCCGGCGCCGTACGGACCGCTCTCCTGCACGATGATCAGGTCGATGGCGTTGCACTTCCCGTTCTCCAGGAAGCCCATCTTCACCCACGACTGGAATCCGGGCCGCGCCCGACCGATGTAGTTCTCTTCGTAGCGGGTGACGCGCAGCATGACCGGCCGCCCGATCTTCCGGGAGAAGATCGCCGGGACTTGCATGATCGTCGTCCCCGAGATCTTCGATCCGAAGCCTCCGCCGCAGTACTCGGCCACGAAGGTGATGTCCTCCGGGTCCATGTCGAGCGCTCCCGCGAGCGCGAACTTCGTCTGCTGCGCGCTCTGCGTGGAGACGAACGCGTACAGGTGATCACCCTCCCAGTACGCCATGTTCGAGCGCGACTCCATGGGATGGTGGGTCACCGACTGGTGGACGATCGTCTCCTCCAGGATCAGCGCCGACTCGGCGAACGCCGCGTCGGGATCTCCCTTCGTCCACTCCACCGGGCATTCCGGATCGGGCATCCGACCCGCGTCGATCGCCTCGAAGTCGGCCGCGGTCCACTTGAACTCGCTCCAGCCGTCCTGCCCCGAGAACTGGTTGCCCTCCACGAAGGCGTTGGCGCTGCCCGGGCGGAGCCCCTCGACCGGATCGAGGACGAAGGGGAGCGCCTCGAACTCGATCTCGATCGCTTCGACCGCGGCGGCCGCGGTCTCCTCGTCGACCGCCGCGACGGCCAGGATCGGCTCGCCCTCGTAGACGGGGTGGTCGGTCAGACAGGCCTCGCGCGGCCCCTCGCGGCCCGGCACCTCGCTCGCCCGGAGGATGTCGATCACGCCGGGCATCGCGAGCGCACGGCTGGCGTCGACGCTCAGGACGCGCGCGTGCGGCATCGGGCTCAGCAGGAGCTTGGCGAAGACCATTCCGGGCGCACGGAAGTCCTCCGCGTACTTCGCGCGGCCGGTGATCTTGGCACGCAGATCCGGTGGGGCGATGTCGGTTCCGATCAGCTTCTCGGCCATGTCGCCTCCTACACGCTGCGCGCGAGCTCGGCGGCCCGCATCGCGCACGTGAGAATGTTGTCGTAGTCGGCGCAGCGGCAGAGGTTGCCGGAGAGCGCCATGCGAGCTTCCTCGCGCGTCGGGTTCGGGTTCTCGGCGATCATCGCGGTCATGCTCATGATGAAGCCGGGCGCGCAGAAGGCGCACTGGAAGCCGCCCTCCTCCATCACGGCCTGCTGCACCACGCTGAGCTCACCGGTGTCCGGATTCTCGAGCCCTTCGATGGTGGTCACCGCGCGGCCACGAACCTGGTGCGTGAGCATCGAGCAGGCGTACTGGTTGACCCCGTCGATCAGGACGGTGCAGGCGCCGCACTCGGCGCGATCGCACCCGAGCTTCGTGCCTGTGAGGCCGAGCTTGTAGCGCAGCGTCATCGCGAGCGTCTCGTGCGGGAGCACGTCGACCCGGCGGTCCTGCCCGTTCACGTTCAGCGTGATCAGGCGCTCCGTTGCGGTCTGGAAGGCGGCCGCGCCGAGAAGCGGGCTGCCCCGGAAGAGGTAGCCGGTCGACGACACCGTGGCGCCAGGCGCGATGACGCCCTTGATGAAGGTCCGCCTGGAGGAGGTCTGCTCCAGCACCCCCGTGGCTTCGGGGGGCTCCATCGCCC
>CALJLC010000025.1 GCA_937982605.1 uncultured Gemmatimonadales bacterium
CGACCTGCCGGGCCAGGAAGTGCAGCAGCTCCAGCGACGACTCGTCGGACCAGTGGAGATCCTCCAGCACGCAGAGCAGCGGCGTGCGGCCGGCGAGGCGCTTCACGAACTCCGCGAAGTTCCACATCAGGTGCGTGCGGAACTCGTCCGGCTCGCCGGAGACGGATCGCTCGCGGGCGTCGCTGCCGTCCCCGAGGGCGGGGAAGAGATAGCGGAGGTCGTGCTCGCCGCCGCGGGTGAGGACCGTGAGGGTGCTCGACTCCATGCCCTTGAGGAGCGGGACCCAGGCGTCGGCGAAGAGCGCGTACGGCATGCCGGTCTCCACCGGGTAGGCGCGCCCGCGCACGACCTCCCAGGAGCGGCGACCCGCGCGGTCGGCCAGCTCGGCGGCGATGCGGCTCTTGCCCACGCCGCCCTCGCCGCGCACGAAGACGACGCGCGGCGTGCCGTTGCCGTCCAGCATGAGGCTCTCGAGCTGGGAGAGCTCCTCGGCCCGACCGACCAGCGGAAGCATCCGCGGGAGCTCCCCGCTGGGCGAGGCGCCGAAGGCGCCGGAGGCGGCGAGCGTCATGGACTGAGAACCTCCTGGGTCGGGCCGGCCAACGTAGACGCGGGTTAATCGCAGCGCAATCGCCCTGCGTAGACGGCGCGCGCACCGCCGTCGCTCGGCATCCCCATGTCTACGCAGTTCTCCTATCCGGACGATACGCCAGCCCTACGTCGTTCACCGCGCCCCTCGCCTCCTCGAATTCCATGCCCATTTTTCGGTGGAGCCCACCTCGAGCCCCCGGCACCTTTCGCGCATGAACGGACCCACATCTTCCGCGGAGCGTCCCATGCCCCCCGAAGCCGCCATGCTCGAGGCCTTCTTCAACCGCGATGCCGCCTTCGACGGCATCTTCGTGACCGGCGTGCACACCACCGGGATCTTCTGCCGCCCGACGTGCTCGGCCCGGAAGCCGAAGCCGGAGAACATCTCCTTCTTCTCCACGCCGCACGACGCCGTGCTCGCCGGCTATCGTCCGTGCCGGCGGTGCCGCCCGCTGGAGCCGGAAGGCACGCCGCCCGCGTGGCTCCGGCCGCTCCTCGAGGATCTCGAGGCCGATCCGGCGCGCCGGTGGAGTGACCAGGACGTCCGCCGTCGCGGCCTCAGCCCCGAGCGGGTGCGTCGCTGGTTCAAGAAGCACCACGGAATGACGTTCCAGGCGTACAGCCGGGCCCGTCGCCTCGGGGCCGCCCTCGGCCGGGTGAAGGAGGGCGAGGCCGTGGCGCGCTCCGCCTTCGAGGTCGGTTACGACTCGCTCTCGGGCTTCCAGGAGGCCTTCCGCCGCTACTTCGGCGAGCCGCCGACCAGCCTCGAGGGCGTCACGGTCGCGGTCGTGGACCGCATCACCACCCCGCTCGGGCCGATGCTCGCGGCGGCCACGGACGAGGGGCTGTGCCTGCTGGAGTTCGTCGACCGGCGCATGCTCCCGCGGCAGGTCGAGCGCATCCGGCGCCGGCTCGGAGTCGTCTTCGCACCGGGCCGGAACGCGATCCTCGAGCGGACCGCCGACGAGCTCGACGCGTACTTCGACGGCGACCTGGACGCCTTCAGCGTCCCGGTGCTGCCGTGCGGGACGGAGTTCCAGCGCGAGGTCTGGGATCGGCTGCTCGAGATCCCGGCAGGCCAGACCCGCTCGTACGCCGACATCGCCCGGGCGGTGGGGCGGCCCAACGCGGTCCGGGCGGTCGGGACGGCCAACGGGGCCAACGCGCTCGCCATCGTGATCCCGTGTCACCGGGTGGTCGGAGCCGACGGCCGGCTGGCCGGATACGGGGGCGGGCTGTGGCGGAAGAAGCGGCTGCTGGAGATCGAGGCCGGGGCGGTGAGCTGAGCGCCGGGCGGGTTCGACACGGCCCTCCGGGTCGGGCTCACGCGTCCTGAAGCCAGTACGAGCCCTCCTGCGCGAAGGCGAAGGGGTGACCGAAGGTGAACGCACCGTCGGCGTCCTCGCGGTAGGGCTCGAAGACCTCCACGGAGTAGGCCTCGGCGTGCTCGAGGGACACATGGATCGCGTCGGACGCCTCCTCCTGTTCGGGAGGCACGATCCGGACGTGTGTGACGACCGCCGCCGCGAGCAGCTCCCCCTGCCTGCGGAGCCGAACGAACTCCGCGCGCATCAGCTTCACGAGCTCCTCGGGGGCCGGATGCTCCTGCCCCCGGATCTCCGCGCCCACGTCCACCACGGTCCGATCGAGCTTCAGGTACCCGCCGTACGGGTGGAACTCCCCGTGACGCTCGATCATCGAGCGGCCGAACGGGAGGACCGCGGCCAGGAGGAGCTCGACGTCTTCCTTCGCCGGGTCGGTCATGAGCGGCTAGCCCCCGTGCGACGCGCTGGAAGGGTCGGAGCGCCGCCGAGTGGTGAGGAGGGGACTCCAGCGCCGAAAGCCGCGCCGCTGTGCTGCGTGATCGTACTCGCCCGTGAAGGAAGCATCGTCGGCGTGGGGCTCGGCGACGAACTCCTCCACGGTGCCATCCAGCGCCCCGGCCTCGTGCCAGGCGCCGTCCTCGTACTCGAGCGAGTCACCCCACCAGTCCAGCGACCCGATCTCTCGGATCATGAGAGCGTGGCGCACCGCGCCGTCCGACAGCACGGAAAGCGCCGAGTAGACGATCGAGTCGGCGGGTCCGAAGTGCGAGCAGGGTTCGACCACCCAGTCGATCATGTCGTCCGCGGTGTCGTCGACGAGTCGCCAGTTCGTCCCCGCGGCCACGGCGTCGGGCGAGATCTCCCGAATGGCGAGTCGTCGGCTGGTCAAAGGAGGTTCAGCGCTCCTGCCCGCCACTGAACGAGACTCGCGTAGGCCAGGAGGGCGGTCGGGCCCGGCGGACCCTCCGCCATCTCGGTCAGCACGGCCTCCCCCCGAGCCGGGTCGAATCCGAGGACGTGGACCGCCGCGAGATACCGCACGCCGGGGTCCTGGGAGTCGAGCAGCTCGGCCAGTCGTGTCGCCAGTCCGGCCGCCTTGAGGCGCCGGTATTCCCCGTTCACGCGATCGACGTGCGCGTCGGTGATCCTCGGTTCCGCGCCGGCCAGGACGGCGCGATGGTAGCGCTGGGCCAGCTCGACGAAGCTCGCGAGGACGTCAGCCGTCGGGTCACTCGCTGCCTTCGTCATTCGCGCCGACTCCATGGTCCGGATCAGTGAAGATGACGCGGCGGGGTCGCTCCCGGGAGGGATCCGCCCGCGACTGCCCGATGACCGAGCAGGACCGCCATCCCGTTGCAGGAGGCCGCCGGCCAATCCACGCCGACGACCATCACCGCCATCGTGGCGACGGGAAACCAGGTCGACGGCCTCCGGGAGGCCACGGCCTCCAGAGCGTAGATGCCGATCCAGAGCTCCCCGATCCACACCGTGAGGACGTGAGGCGAGATCAACTCGCTGCAGCTCGCCGTCGAGGCGAAGCGGGCGTAGGTGGCCACGGCGATCAGCCCGAGCACCAGCACGATCTCCCATGCGCCACCCCTGGGCTCGGTCATTTCCCGCCCCGGGCCTCCCCGCCGAACACCGCCCGGTAATCCTCCACCGCCGCCGCCACGACCGCCTCGGCGTGCGCCCGCCCGTACGGGGGACCCACCTCCACGTTCGCCCCGCCGTCGGGTCGCAGCTTGTACGTCCGGAAGTAGTGGCTGAGGCGCTCGACCAGCACCCCCGGCACCTCCTCGATCTCGCGGAGCTGTCCGAAGACCGGGTCGTCGCCCACGATGGCCACGATCTTGTCGTCGGCCTGTCCGGCGTCGAGCATCGGGATCCCGCCGACCACCCGCGCGGTCACGATCACCTCGGCGCGCGAGATCGGTCGCTCGCTGAGCACGCAGATGTCGAGGGGGTCCAGATCTCCGCCGGTGGCGCCGGGCATGAGCGCCGCCACGCGCTCCCCGGCGTAGGTGCGCGGGACGAAGCCGTACAGCGCAGGTGGGAGCGACGACGTGCGCTGCGACCGGTCCACCTTCAGGTAGCCGCTCGCTTTGTCCACCTCGTACTTCACGAGGTCGAAGGGGGTGATCTCGATGAAGGCGTGCACGTCCGACGGCGGGTTCGGGCCGACGGCGAGCCCGTGCCACGGATGCGGGCGCCAGGGGGAGTGAGCGGAGGTCATCCGAGGATCGATACGGCGGTCAGGCTCGCCCCGGGGCGCGGTTGATGAGGTAGCCCAGGCCGACGAGCGTCCCGCCGAAGCCCAGGAAGATCACGATCCGGATCACCGGATCGAGCTGGGCCAGATCGACGAGGAGCAGCTTGCCCGCCACGAGCCCGAGCGTACCGAGCCCGCCGAGCTGGAGCGTCCGCGATCGGGTGGGCAGCGAGCCGAGGAGCGCCATCGTGCCCTGGATCGCCCACGCCACGCTCACGAGCGCCTGGCCGTTGGGGCGCGGCGCCAGCTCGGTGAGCAGGAAGAGCAGCAGCCCGACGTAGGCGGCGCCGCGGTAGGCGCCCGCGTGCTCGTCTGCCCACAGCGCCGCGACCGTGGCCAGCCCCAGCACCGCGAGGCGCACCGTGGCGTACTCGCGCATGCCGAGGAGCCCGCCCGCCTCGGCCGCCTGGCTGAAGAGCAGGAACGCCGCGGCCACCAGGATCGCCAGCCAGTGGGCGATCGTCTCGAGCGTCGAGGGGGCCCCCCGGTCCGCGAGGATCAGGAGGAGCGTGATCTCGGCCATGACCAGGAGCATGCTCACCTGGGACCAGGTGACGAGCACGAGACCGGCTGCGACGGTCAGCGCCGCGACGTCCCCGGCCGGCCCCGCCGACCGCTTCTGGCGCCGGGCGCCGACCGCGATCGCGGCGAGCGCCAGACCGAGCACGAGCACCAGCAGCCCCGCGCCGGCGCGGGAGAGCCCGAAGTACCACGCCGCGGCCGTGGCCGTGGCGCCGGTTCCCAGCGCGGCCGGGACGCGGGTCGCCACGGCGTCAGCGGCCAGGATATCGGCC
>CALJLC010000026.1 GCA_937982605.1 uncultured Gemmatimonadales bacterium
GCGCCGGCGGTCCGGCCGGGGCCGCCCTGCCGCAGCGCCAGGGTGAGGCATTCCGCCTCGCGGTCGCGGCCGCCGATCGGCACGACGATGTATTGCCGCCCGTCGTGCATGTAGCTCATCGGAGCACCGGTCGTGCCGGCGTCGAGCGCCCGGGTCCACAGCACCTCGCCCGTCGCCTTGTCGTAGGCCCGTACGTTCGGCCCGCTGCCTCGGGTGCCGATCACCGCGTCGCTTCCCTCGCCGAGGAAGAGCAGGCTGCGGGTGACGAGCGGAGCCGCCCGGTTCGCGATCCCGAGCGGCCCGACGTCGAGGCCGGCCAGAAGCGGGTGGTCGCGCGGACCGTCGCCGTTGGCGGCGACCCAGACGTGCTCGCCGGTGTTCATGTCGATCGCGGTGATGCGGCCGTAGGGGGGTTTGAAGATCGGCAGTCCGTCGAGGGTGGGTACGTCGCTGTCGAGGTCGAAGACGGCCGCATAGTCCATCGTGGCTTCGTCGCTCGTGGCCTCCGCGATCAGGTAGACGTCGGGCATCTGGTGCGAGACGGCGTAGTAGTAACCGGTCTCGGGGTCGAACGCCCCGGTGTGCCAGTTGCCGGACCCCCACGCGCCGGGCCGCCCGAGCGTGCCGGCCTTCCCGTCCGGGCCGGAGCCGCGCATCGACGGCGGGGTGAAGATCGGGCCCAGCTTGTACGGCTCCACGAGCTCCATCGCCCGTGCGCGGAGCTCCGGCGTGAAGTCGATCAGGTCGTCGACCGTCACCCCCTGCGCGCCGAACGGCGGCGGCTTCGTCGGGAAGGGCTGTGTGAGCGACGAGTGCTCGCCGGGGACCGTCGACTGCTCGACCGGGCGTTCCTCGATCGGCCACACGGGCTCGCCCGTCACGCGGTCGAAGGCGTAGACGAAGCCGGTCTTGCTCGGCTGCATGACGGCCCGCACCGGGCGTCCGTCCACCACGACGTCTCCGAGGATCGGGGGTCCGACGGTGTCGTACTCCCAGAGGTCGTGGTGCACCATCTGGAAGTGCCACGCCAGCGCGCCCGTCGCCACGTCCAGGGCCACGAGGCTGTTCGAAAAGAGGTTCCATCCCGGGCGGTGTCCCCCGTAGTACGCGGACGTCGGCGCCGAGAGCGGCACGTAGACGAGCCCGGTCTCGGCGTCCGCGCTGAGGCAGCACCAGGAGCCCAGGTCGCCCGACCACTCCCACGAGCCGTCGCCCCACGTGTCGACGCCGAGCTCGCCTTCGCGCGGCACGACGTGGAACGTCCAGAGCAGCTCCCCCGTGCGCGCGTCGAAGGCGCGGACGTCCTCCGGAGTGGCCTCCTTGATCTCGCCGCTGTCGCCGGCCGACCCGATGATGCCGGCCACCACGATCACGTCGCCGACGACTAGGGGCGCGAAGCTCCAGCGGAAGGCGTCGGCGCCCTCCGTGCTGAGGAGTACCCTGCCCCCCTCGCCGAAGTCCGACACGGGCGAGCCGTCGTCGGCATGGAGCGCGTACAGGTACGGCTCGCGCGCGAAGATCACTCGTCGGTCCTCGCCCTCGCCCCAGAGCTGTACGCCGCGGTTGGAGCGACCGCGGACCGACTCGAGCGTCGGCTCGGGAGGGTGCTGCGCCCAGATCGTGCGGCCCGTGGCGGGATCGAACGCCTCGGCGAGGCCGACCGCGTTCGTGGTGTAGAGCACACCGTCGCTGAGCACCGGCGTGGCGCGCAGATACGCGCCCGGATCGAGCTCGGGGAAGGCCTCGAGGTAGGAGGCGTCGACGCCCGGCCTCCGCCAGACGACGTCCAGTCGCGAGAGGTTGCTCCGATTGATCTGATCGAAGGGCGCGTAGCGGGTGAAGGCGAGGTCGCCCCCGTAGTAGCTCCACTCGTGCGGCGGGTCACCCCCCGCCCGTGGGTCGGCAACCTGTCCGTGCACCTCCGGGCCGCCTGCGGCGACGGCGACGACGATGAGGAAGCAGCTCGACGACGGTCGTGTGGCGAACATGGGTGCGCGCCCTGGGACGGGTGGCGGGTCGGTCAGCAACTTAGGGGGTGCGCACGGCGCGGCCACGGGTGCGTGGCTCGGGAACGGCTACTCGGAGCGCAGCGCCACGGCCGGATCCACGCGCACGGCCCTGCCGGCGGACAACAGGCTTGCCAGCACGGCGAGACCGACGACCACCCCGCACCCCGCGCCCAGGAGCCTCGGATCGAGCAGGTCGCCGCCCATGCGCAGCAACAGCGAGTACGAGACATAGCGGTCGACGCCCCAGTCGAGCGCGACCACTCCGAGGACTCCGACCGCCGCACCGGCACCGGCGACCTTGAGCGCCTCGGCCGCGACCGTGCCGACCACGCGGTGCCTTCCTGCCCCGAGCGCCATACGCAGGCCCAGCTCGCGCGTCCTGCGTGCAAGCCCTTCCGCGACGACGCCGACGATACCCACAAGGGCCAGCGCGATCGCGACAGCGGCGCCGAGCGCCAGCAGGGTTCCCGTCGTCGTCACCGCAGTCGGCATGTAGCTGCCCATGTGCAGCCGGTGCAGCGTGCCGATCTCGACCATCGGAAGCTCCGGCTCGACCGAAGCCAGAGCGCGCAGCAGCCCGGCGCGCGCGTCTTCGGTGTCCGACGTGCCGCGCACCCCGATCCGAACGCCCACGCAGCACCCGAACTCGCGCCATCCCGGCAGCTCGTCGGGCACCTGCGCGACGGGCACGAAGATGCGCGGATTGCGCCGACCAGTCGCGGCCGTGGACCGGCCGAGCGCGTCCAGCCGGTGCGCGTCCTCGGTCACACCCACCACGGTCCGCCACATCCCCTGCTCCCCGAACCGGAGCTGGCGCCCGAGCGCGGACTCGTCCGGCCACAGTGTCTCAGCGGTGATGCGCGACACAACGGCGACGGGCTCGGTACCGGCCTGGTCGCTCTGCAGGATGGAACGGCCCTCCACGACGTCGATGCCCAGGAGCTCGAGCGTGCCCGGCGTGACCCGCTCCTGGGAAGACGGCCACCAGCGGTGGTCCTCCATCGGAGCAGCTCCATCCCCCTGGACGTCGCCCTCCGGCCGGGGCGGGTAGTCCTGTGCGAACATGTGCCACGCCCCCGCCGCGGTGATCGACGGATCCTGTTCCAGCCGCTCGAGGGCGGCGTACGCGATCTCCCACTGCCGGGGGACGTCGATGTCGAGGAGCGCGTAGTCGGGCTCCGCCTGTACGACGGCCCGTGCGTCGTAGCCTGCGTCGGCGTCGCTGATGGTGCGATAGGCGGCGAGCGCGATCGTGGTCCCCGTCGCCAGCACCAGCGCTGTCGCGATCTGCAGTGCGACGAGCGCGTCTCGGGTGCGACGCTCGGACCGGGTGGACGTGCTGCCGCCGGACCGCCGCTGCAGCAGCGACTGCACGTCGAGCGCGCCGACGCGGCGGGCAGGCTCGACGCCGACGAGAACCGCCACGAGCACGCCGAGTGAGAGGGCGAGAAGCGCGGTCGGGAGGTCCACGGTCGGCACCGACGGAAGCGGCCGATTGCTCGCCAGGTACGCGGCCACCCAGCGGATCGCCCAGGGAGCGCAGGCGATCCCGAGGAAGGCGCCGAGCAGGCCCACCGTCGCGGCCTCCACGGCCAGCCCGCTGGCGACCTGCCAGCGGCCGGCCCCCAGCGCACTCCGCACGGCCAGCGCCTGCGCGCGGGACTGCGCGCGCACCAGGAAGAGCTGCGTCAGGTTGCTGAGCCCGAGCAGGAGTACCGCCGCCACAACGCCGACGACGAGCCAGATGGCCGGCTGGTCCGGCCGGCTCCCCTGAGCCCCGAGCGGCTTGGCCATGACTCCCTGTGCACCGAAGAGGTCCGGATCTTACGCAAGGGCCGCGCTCACCCGCTGGTCGAGCTCCAGGTTGATCGCGTCCAGCGTCTGGCCGGGCCGGCCCCTGGCGACACCCGCGTAGGCCAGCGGCCTTCCTTCAGCGAGCGCCTCGGAGGGAATCCAGACACCGGCCTCGGAGCTGAAGCCTTCGGGCATGACGCCGACCACGGTCCAGGCGATGCCCGACAGGTGCAGTACGGCGCCGAGGTCCAGATCCCGCTCCGCCGCCAGGCGGGCGCTCGCGACCGCGGCCGGGGCAGCCCCGGGGCGGAGGTCTTCCGGCAGCAGCACGCGACCCCTCTCGGCGGTGACGCCGAGCAAACCGAACCAATCGCCGAGCGTCGGGAAGGCCTTCATGCGTGCCGGACCGTCCGCGGTCCGCTCGATCAGGGAGATGCCCATCGACACCCCGGCCAGCCGCTCGAGCGTCCGCCAGTCGGCGTCGATCCATTCGGCCAGCCGGGCCGGCTGCACGTAGTCGGAGAGCTGCCGACTGCCCGGAGCCTCCGTCTCCCAGAGCTCCACCAGCGTCTCGGACTCCGGATAGCCGACCGGCTCCAGGAAGACCGACCGGGCCACGGCGAACACTGCGCACGTGAGTCCGATCGTCACGGCGAGCGAGCCGACAGAGGCGACTGTGAAGACGGGCGAGCGACAAAGGGCTCTCAGGGAGCCCCGGATCTCTCGACTCATGAACACTCCACCCTTCACCTCACAGGCCCCAGGTACTCGTCGAGCCACGGCAGGATGTCGCGCAGGAGCTGTCCCCGGGGAAACGGTCCGTGACCCATCTCGTAGAGGACGTGGCGCTTGTGCTCGGCGGGTGTCCCGAGCTGATCGAAGAGCGGCCGCTGCGACGTCTCGACCGGGAAGACGAAGTCGTATCGCCCGCCGATCAACAGGGCCGGGAGCGTGACGCGAGGTACGTAGTTGACCGGGTCCGCCTCCGGGGGCAGGTCCCGGTACGTGTATCCCGGTAGCGCCAGGAGCGCAGCCCGGAGCCGTTCCTCGAGACCGAGCAGCGCCAGCGACGTGGACGCACCGAAGCTCGCGCCCCAGTAGGCGATCCGATCCACGTCGATGTCGTCTCGTGTCTCCAGATAGTCGATGGTTCGACCGAGGTCGTCCGCCCACTCCTTCACGCGCTCTCCCATCCGGCGCAGATACTGGTCGCCCTGCAGGGACAGGAAGTCGTCCCAGCGCTCGTACGACCCGGCCCAGGTCGGACGCACCACCGCCCGACCGCTGCGCAGGATGTAGTCGTAGCCGTCGTTCTCCGGCCGAAAGACCTGGCTCGACGTCCGCGCCGGCCGCGTCTGGAAGGGGCCGATGCCCGGGAAGTAGATCAGCACCTGGTACGGCGGGCTCGCGGACTTCGGCAGGTAGAGGAAGAGGTTCATCGCTTGGTCGTCGGAGCCGGCCTCGAGGACGACGCGCTCCCAGCTCCAGTCGGGCTGACTGTCGTCGGTCTCCTCCACCGAGGCGCTCAGCTCGGCGGGGACGTAAGCCATCTGCCTGCGATAGACCTCGAAGACCTCGTCCGAGACCGCCCGGGCGTTCCGGTAGTCCTGGGAGAGCAGGTCCACCGGGCGGGACAGCTCCGCGGGCGGGCCGTCCGTCAGGTAGCGCATGCCCCGGAAGCCGTGCAGGGGGGAGCGGTCGAACGGCGGTGAGGTGAAGCGGACGCTGTGCATGTAGGGCTCGTCGATGAACGATCCGCCCAGGAGCCAGCGGTGGTCTCCGGACGCGTTCCACTGCCACTCGCGCACGTTGCCGGCCTGGTCGTACGTGCCGTAGGGCCCCATCGCTCCTGTGCTCCCCACGGGAACGGTCCCTTCACCTCCGAAGTTGGCGCGGGGAATCATCACCGTGGACAGCGGCGCCGCGAGGGTATGCGGCTCCACCGCGGCCCGCGACCAGTGGTGGATCGTGGGCAGCGCCTTGTCCCGGAAGCGGTTGTAGGCAACCGCCTCGTACCAGCTGACGCCGCGGACGGGGTAGTCCGCCTGCCCGTTCGGGAAGTCGCCCAGCTCCCACGTGGCCGGGCCCGGCCGTCCGCTCGCGTCGATGAAGGCGGCCATGGCGTCCTCCCACGACAGCGGTCGGCCTTCGCGCACGAACGTCAGCCCTGCCCAGAACTCTGGTCGCTCGTAGCCACCGGCGTCGACGAACTCCTTGTATTCGGCGTTCGTCACCTCGTAGCGGTCGATGTAGAACGGATCGATGTGAACGCGGTCCATCGAGTTGAAGCCGGTGATGCGCACCGCGTACTCACCCCCCGGCACGTAGACCATCTCGTCGGGGACATCCCCGGTCGGGCGAAGCTCGATCACCGCGGGCTCGGCGCGACCGAAGAAGAAGCCCGGTGCGCCCGAAGCGACGACCCGGGGGTCGTGCCCGGGCGCTTCCGCCCGGATCTCGATGGCCGTCGCGCGGGGCCGGCGCACCGACTCGATCGGCGACCGACCGAGCGGCTCCCACGCCGCGTCGGAGGCCCCGTACGGTCGGACGAAGACGTCGGCGCCCGGGGGATCCGTTAGGATCGGCCCGACCACCGCGGCTCGTGACCACGCCTCGGGAAGGAGGGGGTCGTTGGGGATCAACCGCTCGAGCTCCTCGCCGAGGGCGAAGGCCCGTTCGTACTCGTCCTGGTCGAGGAGCGCGAGCATCTCCGGGAGCGCCTCTTCCCGCGCCCATCGTTCGTCGGATACCCGGTTCGTGGTCAGCAGCGCCCACGCTCCGACCGCGAGCGCGACACCCACCAACGGGACCGCGAGAGCCGGACGTCGAAGCGCCTGCCACGGGCTCGGCGGCACAGCGGCCGCGGTGACCGGACCTGCGCGGCACGCCTCGAGCTGCCGCACGAGCTCGGCGGCCGAGGCCGTTCGAGCCCCCCGCGACTTCTCCAGAGCCGCCATGACGACCTGCTCGATGTCCGCGGGGACCTCGGGTCGCAGCGCTCGGACCGGCTCGGGCTCCCGGTTCGCGATCGCGTTCATCACCGACCACTGGTTCTCGCCCCGGAAGGGCAGACGACCCGTGAGCATCTCGTAGAACACGACGCCGAGCGCCCAGACGTCCGTACGGGGTTCCGCGTCCTCTCCCGCGACCTGCTCGGGTGCCATGTAGGACACCGTCCCCAGGGTGCTTCCGGCCTGCGTGGGTCCCGTCACACCGAGCAGCTTCGCGATCCCGAAGTCGACGACCTTCACGAAGCCGTCCCGCGTGACCATGATGTTGGCCGGCTTCACGTCACGGTGGACGATACCGGCCGCGTGCGCCTTGGTAAGCCCGCGAGCGGCCTGAATCGCGATGTCCAGCGCGTCGTCGACTTCGAGCGGGCCACGCTCGATCCGCTTCTTGAGCGTCGCGCCGTCGTAGAAGGCCATGGCGATGAACATCTGGCCTTCCGGCGTCGCGTCGATCTCGTGGATCGTGCAGATGTTGGGGTGCTCGAGCGCGGAGGCCGCCCTGGCCTCCTGAACGAAGCGCTGCCTGGCCTCGTCGTCCCGGGTCAGAGCGTGCGGCAGGAACTTGAGCGCGACGTGTCGATCGAGCCGGGTGTCGAGCGCCTTGAAGACCTCGCCCATCCCGCCCCCACCGAGGCGCTCGAGGACTTCGTAGTGGGAGAGCCGCTTCCCTTCCATCGGACGCTCCGCGGTACCGCAGGGTGTACGCGACAGCTGGACGTTGATCATACGGCCCTTCCGCGCATAAAGCACGGCGCTGCCGCATCGTGCGCCGCGGGCCGCATCTCGTCGGGCGCGACCGTCCCGGCCATTGCACGGCGGGCCGATGCGTCGTCCCTTGCGGGAGCGCGGCATCGGCCGTGGGTCATCACGGGCCTGAGGGAGGACGAGGAGATGGGGAACGGCAGGAGGAAGGGCCTCGCGCGGGTGGCTCGGGTCGGCACGCTGACCCTGGCGTTCGCCGGGGGAGGAGCAGCAACCTCGGCGGCAGCGCAGACGCCGGCCGACTACCAGCGCCTCATCGAAGGCGCGCAGCCGGAAGCCAGCGACACGACGCTCGCGCGCTTCACGCTCGAGGAGCTCATGGAGCGCTTCGGCATCCCCGGCGTGAGCATCGCCGTCATCCACGACTTCCGCATCCACTGGGCCAAGGGCTACGGCGTCCGTGACGTCGAGACCGGCGAGCCGGTCGACGTCGAGACGATGTTCCAGGCCGCCTCCATCAGTAAGCCCGTCGCGGCGATGGGGAGCCTGAAGGCGGTCCAGGACGGCGTCTTCGGCCTCGACGAGGCCATCACCGCCATCCTACCGTCGTGGCAGCTGGACGGCGGAGAGCTCACGCGGAACCAGGCCGTGACGCCCCGGATGCTCATGAGCCACACGTCCGGTCTGGGCGACGGCTTCGGCTTCCCTGGTTACGAGCCCGGCGAGCCGCTGCCGACGACGGTCCAGATCGTCGCAGGCCACGAGCTGTCCAACGTGGGCCCGATCTTCATGGAGCGAGCGCCGATGGAGGCGTACGAGTACTCCGGCGGGGGAGTGACGCTGCAAGAGCTCGTGCTGTCCGACGCGCGCGGGCGCGCCTTCGAGGAGGTCATGCGCGAGCAGGTCCTCGAGCCGATCGGCATGACGCGCAGCTCGTTCGAGCAGCCGATCAGCCCGGAGAACGACCGGAACGCGGCCCGGGCCCACGGGAACGACGGAGACTCCATGGGCCCCAAGTGGCACGTCTACCCGGAGATGGCCGCGGCCGGCCTCTGGACCACGCCTACGGACCTGGCACGGTTCGCCATCGAGGTGCAGAGGTCCGTCCGGGGCGAGTCGAACCGAGTGTTGTCCCGCTCGATGGCCCGCGAGATGATCACGCCCGTGGGTGTCGGGGACTACGCGGTGGGCTTCGCGCTCGCACGGCGGGGCCAGGGATGGTATTTCGCGCACGGCGGCGGCAACTGGGGCTTCCGCTGCTACCTGATCGCGCACACCACGAAGGGCTACGGCTTCGCCGTAATGACCAACTCGGACGGTGGCGGCGCCATCCAGTCCGAGCTCATGAGACGCATCGGGCGCGCCTACGGGTGGGACTCCGAGGCCCCGCCGGTGCCCCGGGGCTACCAGCCGCCGCCCGCCGAGGAGGACGTCGTCGACGTCGATCCGACGGTGCTGGAGCGGTACCAGGGCACGTTCCGCATGAACGACGGCACGGAGCTCGTCGTCGTCGTGCGGGACGAGCGCCTGGCGATCGAGGTGAGCGGGGAGGCCTATCCCCTGCTCGCCCTCTCGAACACCGAGTTCCACATGGCGGGGGTCGGTGCGCGCGTCCGCTTCGACCCGGACGACTCGGGGATGGTGGACGCCATGGGCGTCGTGGTCTCGGGCAAGAGCCAGAGGGCGCCCAGGACGCGCTAGCAGCGAGCCCGGCCGGCCGCCTCGAGGAGTCCGGCCGGGTTCCTCGCTACGCTGCTCACTCCGTTCGGAGAGACTGCATCGGATCCACCGCGGACGCACGTCTCGCCGGGGCGTAGCTCGCCATCAGCGCCACGGCCACCATGACGCCGGCCATGGCGCCGAACGTGGACGGATCGAGCGTTTCGACGCCGTAGAGCAACGCGGCGAGGAAGCGCGTGACGCCGAGGGAGACGAGCACGCCAGCCGCCACGCCGAGCAGCGCGACGCGTCCCCCCTGGAGGACGAACATCCGGCGCACCCCCGCCCGCTGGGCGCCCAGCGCCATGCGGATGGCGATCTCGGGCGCTCGCTGCGTCACCACGTAGGAGAGCACGCCGTAGAGCCCGACCGCTCCGAGGATCGTCGCGAGCACCGCCGCCATGCCCAGCATCAGCATCGTGAAAGAGAGACAGGCCATAGTGTTCGTCGCGAGCGTCTCCATCGTGAAGATGCGGTACATCGGCGACTCGGGAATGAGCTCCTGGATGAGGGCCCGGACTTCGGGCGCGATCTCGTTGGCGCGTGTCGTCCTGAGCACGTAGGCGGGCGACGCCGACACCGCGGGCAGGTACACCATTGCCTGCGGCGGCTGCCGGAAGTCGTCGATGAGGACGTCTTCGACGACGCCCACGACGGTGAACCAGGGGCTGTTCGGGTTGTCCGAGGGGCGGATCTCGCGGTCGATCGCGCTCTCGCCCGGGAAAAGCAGGGCCGCGGCGGACTCGCTGATGATCACGTTCGGGATCCCCTGCTCTTCTTCGACCCGATCGAAGAATCGCCCCTCCAGCAGGTCGATGCCCATCGCCTGGAAGTAGGCGCCCCCGGCTCCGGCATTGCGAACGCGTGGCGGCTCGGCTCCGCTGGCCTCGATCGTCCGGGACGTGACCGCGGTCGAGCCCGCGCCCTCGTCGAGCGGGAGCGTGGTGATGAAGCCGACGGATTCCACGCTGGCGAGCGCGGCCAACCGGTCCATGAACTCGTACTGGAACTGCGACATCGCGGCCCGCTCGCGCAGGTCGTCGCGCCGCACGGCCACCTGGAAGGTGAAGATGTCCTCCTTGTCGTAGCCCGGATCGACGCTGTTGAGCTCCCAGAAGCTGCGCACGAGCAGCGCCGCGCCGACGAGCAGGACGACGGCCGAGGCGGTCTGCACGACCACGAGCACGTCACGGGTGAGGGCGCCACGACCGACGACCCCCCGTCCCGCCTCGCGGAGGCCGCCCAGAAGACCGGCTCCGGTCAGGCGGAGCGCCGGCAGGAGGCCGAACACGCACGCCGCGAACACCGATGCGCCGGCCGTGAAGAGGAGTGCCGAGGCGTCGAGGCTCGCCGTGGCCAGACCCGGCACCGGCGCGCCGCCGAAGCCGGCCGACACCGCATCCGGCGCGGCGCGGATGAGCATCGGTACGCCGATCCACGCGAGCAGCGCGCCCGCACCCCCGCCGAGCGCCGCGAGGATGAGCGCCTCCGACATCTGTCGGCGCACGAGGCCGGCGCGGCCGGCGCCCAGCGCTCGGCGGACGGCCATGTCGCGCCGGTGGCTCTCGGCGCGGACCATGAAGAGGTTGGCCACGTTGGTGCACGCGACGAGGAAGATGATCGCCACCGCCGCCAGCAGGATCCACAGCGGCGTCGACACGCTGCCGAGCATGTGGTCTCGAAGGGGGGTCACGACGGGTCGGTACGCCTGCATCGCCTGCGCGTACGACGCGGGGCCGCCGAGCCGTTCCTGCACTCGGCCGGCCAGCGGCTGCATCTGCGCGACGACGCCCTCCCGGTCCGCCCCGGGTGTGAGTCGCGCGATCATCCGCCCACCGAAGCCTCCCGGGGTCACGTCGGCCTCGCGAACGATGTTCGGGACCCAGAAGGCGGTGCGTTCGTCGGGGAAGCGGAACTCGGGCGGCAGCACACCGATCACGGTGCGCGTCTGCTGCGCGAAGAGGTAGCTCCGACCGACCACCTCCGGCTCGCCCCCGAACCAGTCCTGCCAGAGCCAGTGGCTCAACACGACGACGCTCGCGTCGTCCTCGTCCGTGAAGAGTCGCCCGAGGAGCGGCTGCACCCCGAGGGTGCGGAAGAACGACGGGGTCGCGCCGGTCAGGAAGAGCTGCTCGGTGCGCCCCTCGGCTCGGGTCGTCGACGAGCCCGTTCCGTACAGCGCGAGGTCCTCGAAGGAGGGCACCACGGCGGCGTATTCGACGTACAGCTCGTCCGGCACGCCGAGGTCCTCGGGCAGGTCCGTACCCGGAGCCGTGCCCCCGACGACCACCAGGCGGTCCGCATCGGGAAAGTGCAGCGGCTGCAGCAGGACCGCGTCCACGACGCTGGAGATCGTGGCGTTGGCCCC
>CALJLC010000027.1 GCA_937982605.1 uncultured Gemmatimonadales bacterium
CGAAGTGCGTCACAGACGACGTCGCGCTGCCCGGGCGAGCGCGCCTCCGCTGGAGGCGCCGTTGGTCGAGGCGTCCGACGCAGCGGCGTCACCGCCGGCGCCTACGCCGGTCGACTCCGTGGCGCTCCCGGCCCGCGCCAGCGACGGGACCTTCTGACGGCTGAGTGCGAGGAAGCTCGGCCCTCCGGCGCGCTCCATCGCGACCCGCCACGCGACCTCGGTCTCGGGGCCGTCGCAGGGGCGGAGGTCGCAGAGGTTCGGCATCGCGCGCAGCGCGGCCAGGTGCTCGACCGGCTGATGCGTCGGGCCGTCCTCGCCGAGCCCGATCGAGTCGTGCGACCAGACGTAGATCGCCGGCTGGCCCATGAGCCCGGCAAGACGGACCGCCGGGCGCATGTAGTCGGAGAAGATCAGGAAGGTGCCGCCGTAGGGGCGCACGCCCCCGTGCAGCAGCATCCCGTTCATGATCGAGCCCATGGCGTGCTCGCGAACGCCGTAGTGTACGACCCGCCCGCCGGGCGATTCCGGGAGGAGGCTCTCCGCGCCCTTGATGTCGGTCTTGTTCGAGCTGCCCAGGTCGGCCGACCCGCCGATCAGGTTCGGCACGGCGTCGGCGAGCCCCTGGATCACCGCCCCCGACCACCCACGCGTCGCGTCGGCCTTCTCCGAGGCGGCGAGGTCGGGGATCCCCGCGTCCCACCCCTCGGGGAGCGCGCCGTCCATGAAGCGGAGGTACTCGGCGGCGAGGTCGGGGTGCTCGACCTGGTACGCCTGGAAGCGCGCCGTCCATGCCTCCTGCAGCCGCTCCCCCTTCGCCACGCACGCCCGCCAGTGCTCGCGCGCGCTCTCGTCTACGAAGAACGGCTCCATCGACGGGTAGCCCAGGTTCTTCTTCGTCGCCTCGATCTCCTCCGCGCCGAGCGGCGAGCCGTGTGACGACGCGGAGCCGGCCTTGCCGGGGCTCCCGTACGCGATCGTCGTGCGGAGCACGATGAAGGAGGGACGCTCGGTCTCTGCCTTCGCCTCGCGGATGGCGAGGTCGATCGCCTCGAGGTCGTTGCCGTCGTGCACGTGCACCACGTGCCAGCCGTACGCCTCGAAGCGCTTCGCCTGGTCGGTCGAGGTCGAGAGGTCGGTGGAGCCCTCGATCGTGATCCGGTTGTCGTCGAAGATCCAGATCAGCTTGCCGAGCTTCTGGTGCCCCGCGATGGCCGCGGCCTCGTGCGAGACGCCCTCCATGACGTCGCCGTCCGAGCAGAGCGCGTAGGTGTAGTGGTCCACCACCTGGTGGCCGGGCCGGTTGAAGCGGTCGGCCAGCCACCGCTCGGCGAGCGCGAATCCGACCGAGTTGGCCACGCCCTGCCCGAGCGGGCCGGTGGTCGTCTCGACGCCGGGCACGTGTCCGTACTCGGGGTGACCGGCGGTCGGTGAGCCCCACTGCCGGAAGTTGCGGATGTCCTCCTCGCTCACCTCGTAGCCGCTCAGATGCAGCAGCGAGTAGAGGAGCATCGAGGCGTGTCCCACCGAGAGGATGAAGCGGTCCCGGTCGAGCCAGCCCGGGTCGCCCGGGTTGTGCGCCAGATGCCGGTGGAAGAGGACGTACCCGACGGGCGCCAGCGCCATCGGCGTGCCCGGGTGCCCGGAGTTGGCCTGCTGCACCGCGTCCATGGAGAGGACGCGGATCGCGTCGATGGCCAGCTGTTCCGTCGCCTGCTCGGTCGTTGTCGTCATCCCACCACGAAGTTCACGAGACGTCCGGGCACGTGGATCACGCGCCGCTCCTGCTTGCCGTCGAGGTGCCGCTGTACGTTCTCCTCGGCTCGTGCCGCCGCCACGACCTCGGCCTCCGACGCGTCCTTCGACGCGACCACGGTGGCGCGCAGCTTGCCGTTGACCTGCACCGCGATCTCGACCGTGTCCTCGGCGGCCTTCGCCGGATCGAAGTCCGGCCAGTTGGCGCGATCGAAGATCGACCCCTCGTGGCCGAGCCGCTCCCAGAGCTCCTCGGCCAGGTGCGGCGCGAAGGGTGCGACCATGACCACGAGCGGCTCGACCTCGGCGCGCGCGGCCGAGCGACCACCCGACCGGACCACGTTGAGGCATTCCATCAGCGCCGCGATCGACGTGTTGTAGCCGAGCGCGGGAATCTGCTCGGTGACCTGACGGATCGTCTGGTGGACCTTACGCTCCACGTCCGGATCCGCCGCTCCGTCCCCGGCGCTCACGACCGTGTCGTACAGGCGGTGCAGGAATCCGAACGGTCCCTGGATCCCCGCCGGCCGATAGTCCCCCCCCTCCTCGAAGGGCCCGAGGAACATGAGGTAGGTGCGGAAGGTGTCCGCTCCGTACTCCTCGATGATCGGGTCGGGCACGATCACGTTGCCTTTGCTCTTCGACATCTTCGAGCCGTCGGCGATGATGAGGCCGTGGGCGCGGAAGACGTCGTACGGCTCCTCGAAGTCGACGTGCCCGAGGTCCTTGAGCACCATCGTGAGGAAGCGCGAGTACAGCAGGTGCAGCACCGCGTGCTCGTTGCCGCCGATGTAGGTGTCGACGGGGAGCCACTTCTTCGTGATCTCCGGGTCGAACGCACGATCGTCGAAGTCCGCCGACGGATAGCGGATGAAGTACCAGCCCGAGTCGAGGAAGGTGTCCGAGACGTCGGTCTCGCGACGCGCCTCGGCGCCGCATTTCGGGCACTCGGTCCGGTACCACGCCTCGACCCGCGCCAGCGGGCTCACGCCCGAGTCGTCCGGCTTGAAGTCCTCGACGCGCGGGAGCACGACCGGGAGCTGATCCTCGGGCACGCCCACCGGTCCGCACGACGCGCAGTGGACGATCGGAATCGGTGGACCCCAGTAGCGCTGACGCGAGATGCACCAGTCGTGGAGGCGGAAATTCACTTTCGCCTCGCCCCACCCCTGCTCCGCCGCCCACGCGGTGACCTTCTCAACCGACTCCGAGACGTCCGTCCCGTCGAAGTCACCCGAGTTCACCAGCCGACCGGGGCCCAGGTACGGCTCCTCGAGCGGGGTTTCCGCGTCGTCGTCCGGTCCGGCGACGACACGGGGGATCGGGAGGCCGAACTCGGTGGCGAACTCGAAGTCCCGGGTGTCGTGCCCCGGCACCGCCATGATGGCTCCGGTCCCGTACTCCATGAGCACGTAGTCGGCCACCCAGACGGGAATGCGCTCGCCGGTGGCCGGATTGCGGCAGTATCCGCCGGTCGGCACGCCGGTCTTCGTCTTGTCGGCCTTCTGCCGGGCCACGAGGTCCTTGCGGGCGGCCTTGTCCACGTAGGCGTAGACGGGCGCGCGCAGGCCGTCGTCGGTGACCGCCTCGACGAGCGGGTGCTCGGGCGAGAGCACCATGTAGGTGGCGCCGAAGACGGTGTCCGGCCGCGTCGTGTAGACCTCGATGACGTCACCGGTCTCCACGCCCTCCTCGTCGACGACGGGGAAGCGCAGCTGCGCGCCCGTGCTGCGGCCGATCCAGTTGGACTGGGCCTTCTTGGTCGTCTCGGACCAGTCGAGCTCCTCGATGTTGTCGAGGAGGCGCTGCGCGTACCGCGTGATCTTGAAGAACCACTGCGCGATGCGGCGCTGCTCGACCGGGGTGCCGCACCGCTCGCACTCGCCCCCGATGACCTGCTCGTTGGCGAGCACGGTCATGCACGACGGACACCAGTTGACCGGCGCTTCCTTCCGCTCCGCGAGCCCCGCGTCGAAGAGCTTCAGGAAGAGCCACTGCGTCCACTTGTAGTACGACGGGTCCGTCGTATCGACGACGTGGTTCCAGTCGAACATCCCGCCGATGCGACGGAGCTGGCGGGTGAAGTTGCGCACGTTCGACGGAATCAGATCCATCGGATGCGTGCCGATCTTGAGCGCGAAGTTCTCCGAGTGGATCCCGAAGGCATCGAAGCCGATCGGCTCGAAGACCGTCCGGCCCCGCAGGCGCTGGTAGCGGCCGTGCACGTCGGCGCCCGTGAAGGCGTAGATGTTTCCCACGTGCAGCCCCTCCGCGGAGGGGTAGGGTAACACCATGAGGTTGTAGAACGGGTCCTCGGCGTCCCGAAGCTCCTCGCGCGTGAAGGCGTTGGTGCCGCGCTCCTCCCAGAGGCGCTGCCACCGCTCTTCGACTGCCGCCGGGACGTACCCGACCTGTGTTTCCTGGGCCATGAGAAATCGCGCGGACCGTTCTGCGCACCGACGAGGCGACCGACCGGAGCCGGCCGCGAGCGAACCGCAAAGCTACAGGGGTGGGGAACCCCTCCCAAGGGGCCGGGGCGCGCCGCGGCGCCCCGGCGGCCGCCGAGGAGCCCGGCCGAAGCCACCCTGCCGCCGGGATCGCTTATCTTCCGCGACCATGTCGAATTCGTCCAAGAAGAAGATCACCGGCGCGAGCCTCCGCAACGCGTTCGAAGAGATCATCTGGCCGCGCAAAGGGCTGATCGGGATCGGTCTGGTCCTGATCGTGATCAACCGACTCTCGGGCCTCGTGATGCCCGCCATCTCGGAGCACCTCGTCAACGGCGCGCTGGACACCACCGGGGCCGAGATGCTCGAGCTGGCCGGACGGACGCTGGACCTGCGCGCGATGCTCGTCGTGCTGGCGCTCGCGATCACCATCCAGGCGGCCACCTCCTACTCGCTCACGATGCTGCTCAGCGTCGAGGCGCAGCACCTGATCGCGAATCTCCGCGCCCAGGTGCAGCAGCACGTCCTCCAGCTCCCGGTCAACGTCTTCGACAACACCAAGTCCGGCGAGCTGGTCTCGCGCATCATGGACGACGTGGAGGGCGTCCGGAACCTGGTCGGCACGGGGCTGGTCCAGCTCGTGGGCGGCACCATCACCGCCATCGTCGCGTTCGCCTTCCTCATCAACATCAACCCCGTCATGACCGGGCTGGCCCTGGTCCCGCTCGCCGCCTTCGGCTTCGTGTCGACGAGGGCGTTCCAGACGCTTCGGCCGGCGTTCCGCGAGCGCGGGAAGATCCGGGCGGAGGTCACCGGCCGCCTCACGGAGGCCCTCGGCGGGATCCGCATCATCAAGGGCTTCCACGCCGTCGAGAAGGAGTCGGAGATCTTCCACGCCGGCGTGATGCGCATCTTCGACAACGTGAAGACGACGCTCACCACGTCGAGCCTGGTGACGAGCCTCGGCACCTTCTTCATGGGGATGGCGAGCGTGATGGTGCTCGGCTACGGGGCCTGGCTCATGAGCCAGGAGCTGCTCGACGCGGGGCAGCTCATCTCGTTCATCCTCTTCCTCGGCTTCATGATCGCGCCGGTCATCCAGATGGCGAACATCGGGACGCAGATGACCGAGGCGTTCGCCGGGCTGGACCGCACTTCGGAGCTCCTCGGCTGGAAGCAGGAGGACGACGATCCGGAGCGCACGGTGGAGATGCCCACGATCGTGGGGCACCTCGTCTTCGAGGACGTGCACTTCCAGTACGAGGAAGGCAAGCCGGTCCTCAAGGGCGTCTCCTTCGAGGCGTCCCCGGGGATGGTCATCGCGCTGGTCGGCAGCTCGGGTTCGGGGAAGTCGACGATGGCCGGGCTCGCGGCCAGCTTCCTCACGCCCGACACCGGGCGCGTGCTCGTCGACGGAGTCGACCTGCGCACCGTGCTGCTCGCGAGCTATCGCAGGCAGCTCGGGCTCGTCTTCCAGGACGACTTCCTCTTCGACGGCACCATCCGCGAGAACCTCCGCTTCGCCCGTCCCGACGCGACCGACGCCGAGATCGTCGACGCCGCCACCAAGGCGTACGTCACCGAGTTCTCGGACCGCTTCCCGGACGGGCTCGACACGGTCATCGGGGAGCGGGGGGTGAAGCTCTCGGGCGGTCAGAAGCAGCGGGTGACGATCGCGCGCGCGCTCCTGGCCGACCCGCGTCTTCTCCTCCTCGACGAGGCGACGTCGAGCCTCGACACCGAGTCCGAGGCGCTCATCCAGAAGAGCCTCGACGACCTGCTCCGGGGCCGCACGACGCTCGTGATCGCGCACCGGCTCACGACGATCCAGCGCGCGGACCTGATCCTCGTCATCGAGGACGGGCGCATCGTCGAGCGAGGGCGGCACGAGGAGCTGATGGCCATGCAGGGCCGCTACCACCAGCTCTACACGGTGCAGGCGCGGATCTGACCCGCAGGACGCGGGCAAAGGACGAGCCGTACGGCCCGTCCGACCCCCTCATTCCCGCTCGAGGTGGATCGTCCCGGCCGGGGAATCGATCCGGAGTCGGCCGCCCTCGACGGCGTAGCGGGTAGCGGCCTGGAGGGTCGTCAGGAGACGCTGCTCCATCCGCATCACCGGCTCGGGGCACGCCATCTGGGTCGACGCCGTGGGGCCGAAGCTGATCCGCCCCGTGGTGCCCGCGTCGTAGGTGCCCCGGAGGCGGTTGCACCCACCGGTTCCCGCGAAGGCGCGCGAGCCGGTGGGCTCGGCCTCGTCCGTGAAGTCGAGGACCGGCGTCGCACCGTCCCCCGGCACGAGCTCCTCGCCGTCGACGCCCACGATCCCGGTGACGTTCCAGCTCCCCACGAGCGCCGCGGGGTCCTGCGCCGCCGGTGACTCGTCGGCGTCGTCGGCACCCGGGTCGGCGGCGCACGCCAGTGCCGCCAGCAGGGCGAAAGCGACGGGGGCTCTCGTGATTCCGGTCGTGTTCATGGTCAGCGTCTCACCTCTGCATGTCTCGGGGTCGGGGTCCGCGCGGTTGCCGCGCCCTCAGCCGACGGGTGCGTGCGCGCCCTCCCAGGCGCATCCTTCGTGAACGGCCCCACCGATGTCCACCGTCGCGGACCAGGAGTATAGGGCCCCCACCATGCTGTCGGAGCACGGGCCGGGATGCAGCTCGAGCCGAAGCGTGAGCGCCTCGGGACCGGTCGAGGAGACCTCCCAGACCCACCCCTCCCCTCGCCGCCGGGGCTCGGCCCCCTCGAAGAGCGTCGGCGCGAGCTCGGGGGTCGTGTACGTGAGGCCGTCCGGGGCGACGCGGACGCTCCAGAACGGCTCGACGCCCGCCGCCCTGAAGGCGAAGCCCGAGACGTCCTCGTCACAACCGAAACCCTCCTCGGCGGGCGCCGCACGGCGGAGCTCGCGAGCCGCGAGGACCTCCGCGTCGAGCGCGTCGTCGACGAAGCGGGACGCGACGACCTCCACGAAGACGGGCGCGCCTTCGCCCCGGCTCAGGGCGGCGTACGCTTCGGCGAGCGCCGGGTGCGGCTCGACCGCGAGCTCGCGCTCCTCTCCGCACGGCTTCAGGCTCCGGGCCTCGTCGGTCAGCACGAGGTAGCCGCGCACGACGCGACTCTCGGAGGCGCCGCCGACGCCCCCCTCGGCTCCCGACGGCGCCCCGCCGTCTCCGGGGCCCGCGCACGACGCCGCACACGCGACCGCGAGCAGAAGGGACCAGCGGACCGCCCGAAGCGGCGCCGCCGAGCCCGAGCCTGTCCCCATCCGACCCCTCCTGACGAAGCCGGAGCTAACCTGAGGCGGGCTGCCCGGGTTGGCCATGGAGGTGCACGTCGCGCTGGGGGAAGGGGATCGTGATCCCTTCGGCGTCGAAGCGCTTCTTCACCACGGCGGGGATGTCCCAGTAGACGTCCCAGTAGTCCTCGGTCTTGCACCAGGGCCGGCAGAAGAGGTTCACCGACGAATCCCCGAGCGAATCGACGCGGACCATCGGGGCCGGATCGTCGAGCACCCGCTCGTCGCTGGCGAGGATGTCCTCCAGGACGGATCGCGCGTGGTCGATGTCGTCCCCGTAGCTGATCCCGAACACGAGATCCACGCGCCGGGTGTGCTCGGCGGTGGCGTTGTTGATGACGTCGCCCCAGACCTTCCCGTTGGGGATGATGATCCGCTTGTTGTCGAACGTCTGGACGACCGTCGAGACGAGCGTGAGGTCCTTGACCTTCCCGGTCACGCCCGCCGTGGTGACGAGGTCGCCCACGTCGAACGGCCGATAGACCATGATCATCACCCCCGACGCGAAGTTGGCGAGCGTCTCCTGGAGGGCGAAGCCGACCACGAACCCGACGATCCCGAGCCCGGCGAGCATCGGGCCGAGGTCGACCCCGGCGATGCCGAGCACGACGAAGAGGGCCAGCACCCACACGAGCTTGCCGGCCCCGGTCACGACGAGGTTCTTGATCAGGCTGGAGAGGTCCAGGCGGCGGATGCCTCGCCGCACGCCGGCGCTCACGATCCCCGAGAGTCGGCTGGCCGCGAGCACCACGACGGCGATGAGCAGGAGCCGGAGCAGCACCGAGCCGACATTGTCCCGGACCCACTGCGCGAGCTGCTCCCCCCACTGCGCCAGCAGGCCGCCGAGGACGCGCCGGTCGAGCACGTCCGTGGAGATCGTCCCGCTCGACGCCACGATGAGTCGGCGGAAGTGCGCGGTGTCGACGTTTCGTCGTTCGAGCAGTTCGACGATCCGCTGCAGGCTGGCGGTGGTACCGACGAGGCGCTCTTCCTGGGCGGCCAGGCGGAAGTTGACGGTCACGGAGTCGATGCCGGGCTTGCCGCGCCACCCGCGCAGCTCCGCGACCTGGCGGTTCGAGAACTCGAGCGACGCACCCAGGAGCTCCGCCCGAGCCACCAGGGCGGAGTCGTGCGCGGCCGACTGCTCGGCGAGATCGAGGTCGAGCGTTTCCGCGAAGTCGTAGTCGTCGGTGAGGGCAGCCATGAGCTGGTCGAGCCCCTCGTTGAGCCGGCTCAGCTCGATCTCGCGTTCGACGAGCGTCTCCGGTGACGCGGACATCAGCGATTCCATCGCGCCGACCGCCTCCGTGCGCACCTCTTCGGTCCACGCCGTCGCGGCGGCGATCTCCCGCAGGACGGCGTCCCGCGCGAACGAGACCGCCGCGCTGTCCACCTCGGACCCCTCCGAACGGATCGAGGAGACGAGACGTGAGACGGCCGCGTGGTGCTCGATCCATCGCTCGCGCCTCTGGAACTCGAAGAGCGTGGCGAGGGGCGCCGACGCACCGGCGAGATTCTCCTCCACCTCCGCGATCCGGGCGCGCAGCCGCTCGATCTCGGCCATCGTCTGCTGGAGCGAGGTGGGGGCCGCCGCCGAGTCCGCCTGGACCGCCTGTGCGGCCTCGTCGTCCGGCGCGTCCTGGGCGGTGAGCGGCGTCGGCGCGGCCGCGGCCGCGGCCACCAGTAGCGCAACGCCGAGAGGAGCGGGCGAGCGAAGCAAGGACCCTCCTGGTCAGCATCCGGTCTGGGGACTCCGGGTCAGGCGTACCCCCGCACCCACCTCGGGGTGCATGAA
>CALJLC010000028.1 GCA_937982605.1 uncultured Gemmatimonadales bacterium
GGGATGCGCCGGACCACGGTCATCAGACCGGCGACTCGACCTCCTCGAGGATCCCCTCGAGGATCGAGGCGGCCTCGTCGTGCATGTCGAACGTCGTGCTCGATGCGCCCGAGGGCAGGATGCGGTGGGCCAGGCAGGGCACCACGAGCTCGCGCACGTCGTCCGGCACGAGGTAGGTCCGTCCGTGGGTGAGCGCGAACGCGCGCGCGGCCCGGAAGACGGCGATGTTGCCGCGCGGGCTCACGCCCATGCGCAGCTTCGGGGTCGAGCGCGTCCGCTGGACGATCGCCATGAGGTAGTCGAGGATGGCCGGGTCGACCTCGACCTCGTCGACGCGCTCCTGGAGCTGCACGACCTGGCTCGGCGACAGCGCCGTACGCATCCGGTCGACCACGGACTCCAGGCCGTTGGACTCCGTGAGGATGCGCCGCTCGGCGTCACCGTCCGGGTACCCGATCGTGACCCGCATGAGGAAGCGATCGAGCTGGCTCTCCGGCAGCGGATAGGTCCCGTGGTGCTCCAGCGGGTTCTGCGTGGCCATCACGAGGAACGGCCGGGGCAGCTCGAAGGTCCGATCGTCGATCGTGACGCTGCCGTCCTGCATCGCCTCGAGCAACCCGCTCTGCGTGCGCGGCGGCGCCCGGTTGATCTCGTCGGCCACCACCACGTTGGTGAAGATCGGGCCCTGACGGATCTCGAACTCGGCGGTGCTGGGGTTGTAGACCGAGACCCCGAGCACGTCCGAGGGGAGCAGGTCCGACGTGAACTGGATTCGCCGGAAGCCCAGACCGAGCGCCTTGGCGAGCGCGTGGGAGAGCGTCGTCTTGCCGACCCCCGGCACGTCCTCGAAGAGGATGTGACCCCGCGCGAGGAGCGCGGCCACGGAAAGGCGCACGACCTCCTTCTTGCCGTGGAAGACCGTTTCCACCTCCTGGACGAGGTGGTCCAGAAGCTCGAGGGACGGTCTGGATTCCCTCGGGGGAGCGGCAGCTGTCGTGTCGGACAAAGGCCGGCCTCGTCCGGGTGGGTCGGGGAAGCGCAAGTATAACACTGGCACCGCACGAAATGTGCCCTGAAACCGTGTCTGCAAAGGTCCTGTTCACCTTGACCTCCCGAGAATCGTCCGGGTAGTTTCACGGACCCGCGAGAACTCGTGAGATTTTTCACAAGCGTTGTATATCGCGGCGAAACCCTGCCCCCGCTCGGTCGCGACGCGGGCGCCGGCCTACTCAATCGAGCGGTGTCTTACCCATGAAAAAGAACTGGCTGATCGGAGGCCTGGCGGGCGTCTTCGCGCTCGGCGGGCTCGCGTTCGTCCAGGGCGGCTCAGGCGAGGGCGAAGCCGCGGTCGCCGAGGCGGCACAGCCGATTCTCTTCCCGCACAACCAGCACGCCGGCGCGGAGCCGGGGCAGAACCGCATGGACTGCCAGTTCTGCCACTTTTCTGCCGAGCGTTCGGTGGACGCCGGGATCCCCCCGGTCGACATGTGCTGGGGATGCCACCAGGTCGTCCAGGGCACCACGCCCGAGCAGCAGGCCGAGATCGCCAAGCTCCGCGGCTACGTCGAGCGTGGCGAGCAGATCCCGTGGAACCGGATCCACAAGATCTCGGACCACGCGCACTTCCCCCACATGCGGCACATCAACGCCGGCCTCGAGTGCCAGCAGTGTCACGGGGAGGTCCAGACGATGGGCGTGCTCGAGGAGCCGGACGCGCTGTGGGGCGGTGACAACATGGGCTGGTGCATCGACTGCCACCGAAACCCCCCAGAGGGTCTCACCCGGGCCGACGGCCAGCCGATCGAGCAGGCGTCGATCGACTGCGCGGTCTGCCACTACTAGCGGGCGCCGACATGACGATGACGAAGGACGGCCTGAAGCGCCGTGATTTCCTGAAGGTCCTCGGCGTCTCCGGTGCGGGGGCCACCGTCTCCGGGTGTGGTCCCGGCGAGGTGGAGAAGCTGCTCCCTTACGTGGTGCACCCCGAGGAGATCACGCCCGGCGTGGCCACCTGGTACGCCACGACGTGCGGATGCCCCGACGGGTGCGGGCTGTGGGTCCGTACCCGCGAGGGACGCGCGGTGAAGATCGAGGGCAACCCGGACCACCCGATCTCCCGGGGTGGCGTATGCCTCCAGGGCCACGCCTCGCTGCAGCACCTCTACAATCCGGACCGCTTCCACGGTCCCATGATCCGCGAGGGCGACCGGTTCCGGCAGGGTACCTGGGACGAGGCCGAGCAGCTCCTCGCCGCGCACATCCGGCAGGCCACCACCGCCGGCCGCGAGGTGACGTTCATCGGAGGCCACGTCGGCCCGACGATGAGCCGTCTGGTCGACGAGTTCCTCGCCGGCGTCGGCGGCTCGCGGGTCGAGTACCACGCCGTGTCGAACGCTCCGCTGCGCGAGGCGACCCGCATCGCGTACGGGGTCGACGAGCTCCCGATCTTCGATATCGAGACGTCGGACTTCCTCCTCTCGTTCGGCAACGACTTCGTCGACGACGGCTCGGTCGCGGACGGCCGCGGCCTGGCACGGATGCACGCGGTCGACGACGAGGCGCACGCGAAGGGTCACTTCGCCTATCTCGGGCCGCGGCTCTCCACGACGGGGCTCAACGCGGACGAGTGGCTCCCGATCCGTCCGGGCTCCGAGGCCGTGGTGGCGCTCGCCATGGCGGCGCACATCGCGGGCGCGGGCGCGGGCGGCCCGTACGCGAGCCTCCTGCAGACGTACACCGTGGCCGACGCCGCGGAGGCGTCCGGGATCGACGAGGAGTCGATCCGCGACCTGGCCGACCGCTTCGCGGCCTCGGCGAGTCCTCTCGCGATGGGTCCCGGAGTCGGGGGCCATCACCGCAACGCCACCGCGGCCAACCTGGCCGTGCTGGTGCTCAACGACGTCGCCGGCGCGGTGGGCCGCACGGTCCACGTGGGGCGGGGCTCCTCGAACGCGGCCGCACCCTTCGCGGAGGTGGCGTCCGCCATCACGCGCATGGCGGGCGGGCGGGTCGGCGTGGCGCTCGTCCACGGGGCCAACCCGGCGTACTCGCTCCCGGCCGGCTCGGGCTTCCGCGAAGCCTTCGAGCAGGTGGGCTTCAAGGTCTCCTTCGCCTCGGCGATGGACGAGACGGCCGCGATGGCCGATCTGATCATGCCGGACCGGCACTTCCTCGAGTCGTGGGGCGACGCGATGCCGCGCCCCGGCGTGCACACGGTGCAGCAGCCCGTGATGCAGCCGGTCCCGCACTTCGACTCGAAGCAGACGGGAGACGCGCTCCTGGCGGTCGCGTCGCACCTCGGCAACGACCTGGGCGCCGCGACCTTCTACGAGTACCTGCGCGCGCCCCACCAGGCGATGCACGCGGACGATCCCGCGGGCTTCGAGCGCATGTGGCACGAGCACCGCCGGACGGGGATGTTCGCCATGGGGATGTGGATGGGGGCCGGGCGGCACGCCCAGCCGGCTCCGCAGCTCCGGGCGCCCGATCAGGCGCTGGTCTTCGACACGCCGGCGCTCGACGGCTCGGGCGATCTCACCCTCCTGGTCCATCCGTCGCCCCGCTTCCGGGGTGGCGAGTTCTCGAACTCGCCGTGGATGCAGGAGCTGCCGGACCCCGTCTCGAAGATGACGTGGCACTCGTGGCTCGAGATGAACCCCGCCACGGCCGAAGCTCGGGGTCTGCGGACGGGCGACATGGTGACGGTCACCTCGCCGCACGGCTCGGTCGAGGTCCCGCTCTGGGTGTACCCGGGGATCCGGGAGGACGCGGTGGCGCTCGCCATGGGCGGGGGCCACACCGAGATGGGCCGCTGGGCGACGGGCGCCGGCGTCAACGCCATGGACCTCCTGCCGGCGACGGCCGAGCAGCCCTCGGGAGCCTTCGTCACGGTGGCGACCACGGTCGAGGTCGCGCCGACCGGCGAGTGGCGACGCATGGCGACGATCGAAGGGTCGAGCGACCAGCGGGGCCGACCGATCGCTCCGGCCGTCCACTTCGCCGCGCTGGGCCACGCCGAGGAGGAGGACGCGGAGGACGAGCATCACCTGGAGCTCCAGGAGCTCCAGGGCTTCGGCGGCGTGCAGCCGGTGCCGGCCGAGGAAGGAGCGCCGACCGCGTTCCCGCTCCCGGGCGCCGACCACGGCCTCTACGCCGACGCGCACGAGAAGCCGCGCTGGGGCATGGCGATCGACCTGGAGAAGTGCACCGGGTGCAGCGCCTGCGTGGTGGCGTGTCAGTCCGAGAACAACATCCCGTGGGTCGGCGAGGACCAGGTGGTCATGGGCCGTGACATGGCCTGGATGCGCATCGAGCGGTACTACGAGCACGTCGACGCGACGCACGCGAGCCACCTCGACGTGCGCTTCCTGCCGATGCTCTGTCAGCACTGCGGCAACGCGCCGTGCGAGCCGGTATGCCCGGTCTACGCGACGTACCACACGCCCGAGGGCGTGAACGCCCAGATCTACAACCGCTGCGTGGGCACCCGGTACTGCGCCAACAACTGCCCCTACAAGGTCCGGGTCTACAACTGGTATCGGTACACGGACGAGAACGTCCCCGAGCCGATGAACTGGCAGTGGAATCCGGACGT
>CALJLC010000029.1 GCA_937982605.1 uncultured Gemmatimonadales bacterium
CTCTGGGTGACCGGGACACGCTCGCCATCTCGGTGTCGATGGTCCGTCGGACGATCGCCGGCCACGAGATGATCATGTTCGGCTACAACGGGCAGTACCCGGGCCCGCTGATCCAGGCGCCGAAGGACGCCACGATCGTCGTGCGAGTCACGAACGACATCGAGATGCCGACGACGATCCACTGGCACGGCGTCCGCCTCGAGAACCGATTCGACGGCGTGCCGGGCGTCACGCAGGCCGCGATCGAGCGCGGGGAGAGCTTCACCTACGAGGTGCACGTGCCGGACGCGGGCATGTACTGGTACCACCCGCACGTGCGCGAGGACGTCCAGCAGGACCTCGGCCTCTTCGGCAACCTGCTCGTGACGTCACCCGACCCGGAGTACTACGGCCCGGCACACCGCGAGGAGGTGTTCGTCCTCGACGACATGCTCGTCGACGAGCAGGGCGCGCTGCCGTGGGGGGACTCGGCCCCGACACACGCGCTCATGGGTCGCTTCGGCAACGTGATGATGGTCAACGGGGAGACGGACTACCGCCTCACGGCGAAGCGCGGCGAGGTGGTGCGCTTCTATCTCACCAACGTCGCCAACTCGCGCACCTTCAACGTGACCTTCGGCGGCGCGCGGGTGAAGGTCGTCGCCTCCGACGTGAGCCGCTTCGAGCGCGAGCAGTGGGTCGGCTCGGTGGTGATCGCTCCGGCGGAGCGGTACGGCTTCGACGTGCGCTTCGACGACCCCGGTGAGGTCGTGATCGCCAACACGATCCAGGCGATCAACCACTTCCGCGGCGAGTTCTATCCGCACGTCGATACGCTCTCGATCGTGAGCGTGTCCGACGAGCCGGCCGATCCGGCCGTGTCCGAGGCCTTCGAGACGCTGCGTGAGCACGCCGGCGTGATCGACGACATCGAGGCGTTTCGGCCGCACTTCGGCCGCGCGGTCGACTACGAGCTCGAGACGACGGTCCGCGTACGCGACCTGCCTCCGTCGATCGTGCTCTCCATGGAAGCCGACACGCTCTACGTGCCGCCCATGGAGTGGAACGACGCGATGCCGATGATGAACTGGCTCTCGACGGCGGAGCAGGTCACCTGGATCCTGCGCGACCGGGCCACGGGCGCGGAGAACGGAGAGATCGACTGGCGCTTCCGCGTGGGCGACGTCGTGAAGGTCCGGATCTTCAACACGCCGGACTCCTTCCACCCGATGAACCACCCCATCCACGTGCACGGCCAGCGCTTCCTCGTGCTCTCGATGGACGGCGTGGAGAGCACGAACCTGGTGTGGAAGGACACGGCCATCGTGCCTGTGGGCTCGACGATGGAGATGCTGATCGAGATGTCGAACCCGGGCGAGTGGATGGTCCACTGCCACATCGCCGAGCACCTTCACGCCGGCATGATGTTCAGCTTCACGGTGGAGGAAGGGCGGTGACGCGACCGACGAAGATCGGGCTGATGGTGGTGGGTGGGATCGTGTCGGTGGGCGTCGTCTTCGCCGCGTGGTCCCGCATCCTCGACCGCCAGTCGACGCTGGCGGAGATCCAGCGCCTCAGGGACGACCTGTACCGGGCCCGGGTCGCGGCGGACCGCTGTCGCAACTCGCTCCAGACCAGCGAAGCCTCCCTGCGCAACCTGGGCCTCGCGCTCGACTCGATGCGCAGCCGGGTCGACTCCTTCGAGGCGCTCGACCGTCGAGGCGTCCCGGCCAACCGCTACCCGGAGTACCTCGACCTCTTCGACAGCTACAACGACTCGGTCGGGGTCTGGGAGGACCGCGAGCGCAGGCTGCGGGCGGCCGAGACCGCCTGCCGCGAGACGATCGAGGCACACAACGCCATCAGCGACTCGCTGCAGACGGCCCTCAGCGACGCGGGGATCGAGGCGGGTTGACCCTGGCGGTCCGGATCGGGGCCCGCCTGGAGGCGCCCCGTCCGGCCGCACCCGGTGTGTTCAGCCCGCGCCGAATCTCCGCCGGACGCCGAGGGTGAGCTCGGCGACGGTGCCCGCCCACGGATCCACCGCGCGGACGCGTACCTCGGGGCGAACGGCCCATCCCGAGCGATCCTCCCCGTCCACGCCCAGGGCGGCGAAGAGCGTTGGGTCGGCCTGGCTGCGGCCGTCCACCGCCACCGAGTGCCCCACGCCGGCGCCGACGCGGAGCGGGACCGCCCCGAGGGGCCGGACGAAGAGCCCGGCCTCGGGGAAGAGGAACGCCGACGCATCGTCTCCCTGGACACCGTACCAGAAGAACGACGTGCCGGCCTGGAGCTCCGCTCGTCCGCCGAGCGGCCACTCGACGCGCACGGCCGCGGTGCCCGACGTCCCGACGCCGGCCAGATCGTACGGCGCCGCGCCGGCGGCCACCGAGAGCGCCTGCCGAGCCTCGGCCGGAGCCACCGCCACGGCCAGGGCCATCAGCCCGCCGGCCGCGGCGCGCGCGACCTTCGAAGCCGAGCTCATCGGTCGGCACCCGCCGATGCGGTGACGGTCGGGAGCTCGTACACGTTGAAGTCCATCCACGGCCCGACCGGCTGGATCCCCGGTGCCAGCGCCACCTGCACGGGATCGCCTTTCGGCCCCAGCTCGCGCAGGAAACGGTAGATCGACCGACGGTCGTCCTCGGTCATGGCGTTCACGCTGGGCCACGGCATCGGCGGAAGGCCGGTCCGGGTGCCGAGCAGCGTCACCCACTGCTCCTCGGTGAGGTTCTGGGCGGTCAGGCGGCGGTTCGGCGGATAGGTCGTGCCCCACGGCCCGAGGAAGCCCACGGGTGAGCCGGTGAGCCACTCCGAGTCGACCAGCGTGCCGCCGGACTCGAGGAAGCCCGGAGTGTGGCAGTCGTTGCACCCACCGATCGAGACGAGGTAGCGACCCCGCTCGGCGGTGGGGCCCGCGTCACGCTCGGCGAGGTCGCGACCGGAGGGCGCGCAGGCGGCGATCAACACCAGCGGGAGAAGGAGGCCGAGCGCGCCCCGCGGGGCGATGGCGGTCGGCCGGAGACGCCGTAGCGACGTCATGGTGAAGCTCCGAGGCCCGGGGCCTAATGGGAGGGTGAGGGGCTTGCCCCACACCCGGAGTCCTGCTGGGCGGCGGATAATCTACACCGGCCGCATTCGGCTGGAAGTGGGTCGGTCCGCCGGGACGCAAGTCCCAGACGGACGGGCGACCGCGGGCCGAAGAAAGGCGGCCGGCCGGGATCACTCCCGACCGGCCGCGTGCCGGACCCCCGCTGGCTCGGCGACGCCCCCGCGCGGGCTCCCGCCGTGGCCGCCTTCTAGTTCGACGGCGCCGTCAGCGTCCACCGCACGTCGAGCGTCCGGACGTAGTCGCGTCCGTCGACGGAGAGCGTCACCGTGTACAGACCCGGCTCGGCCATCGCGCCCGGCTCCGACCGCCCGGGCATCAGGCTCCCGCCGCCCCGGCGGAAGCGACGGCGGCCCTCCGTCGGGCGCACGATCTGCGATATCTGCTGCTGCAGGGAGGGCTCGTCCTCACCGTTGGAGACCTCGATCGGGTCCCCCTCGGCCGGACGCTCGATGAAGTCGCCGGCGGGCGTGAACGGCAGGCCGTTCCCGCCACCGCCACCTCCGAAGCCGCCGAAGCCACCGCCGCCACGGCTCGAGAGCCGCTCGATGGCGCGGTCGACCTGCTCCCGGTTCTCGCCGGCGTCGACGAGGGAGTCGCCGACCTCGCGGAGGCGCTGCACGATCGCGATGGAGTCGCGGCGCTCCGAAGGCGACAGGGGGATCGGCTCGGACTGCCCACGCAGATTCCACGTCACCGAGTGCATCCCGCGCGTGGCCGTCACGTCCTGAGACCACATCTCGGTGCCGTCGGCCGCCGTGACCGTGATCGAGGCGTCCTCGGCTTCCTGCCCGAGCCAGTACGTCAACGTCGCTCCGCGGTCCGGCGTCGGCACCGCGAAGTAGTGCTGCGCGGTGAACTCGCCCCCGGTGGGCGCCATGCCGTACTGGTGCGCCGGCGCCGGATCGAAGAGGTGCGCGTCGGCGTCGACGACCGTCTGCGAGAACTGCTGCAGCGGCTTGATGTCTACGATCCAGATCGAGCGCCCGTGCGTGCCGGCGATCAGCTCGCCTTCCCGCGGGTGGATCTGGAGGTCGTGCACGGGAACGGTCGGCAGCCCGTTCATGAAGCGGTCCCACGAGGCTCCCCGGTCGAGGGAGACGTACGCGCCCACGTCGGTGCCGACGAAGAGCAGGTTCGGGTTGACCCAGTCCTCCCGGATCACGTGCGCGAAGTCGGGCTTGCCGGTGGGCAGGTCGCTCGCGATCGAGCGGAACGAGCGTCCGGCGTTCTCGCTGACCAGCACGTACGGAGTGAAGTCGCCGCGGCGGTGGTTGTCGAAGGTGACGTAGACCCGATCGGCCACGTGCTTCGACGGCTCGATCCGACTCACGTACGTCCCGTCCGGGACCAGCCCCGCCGTGGCGGACGTCACTTCGGTCCAGCTCCCACCGTCGTCGCGCGACACCCAGAGGTTCCCGTCGTCGGTTCCGGCGTAGAGCATCCCGGCGGCCAGGGGCGACTCCGCCAGCGAGGTGATCGTGGCGAAGGTCTCCGCGCCCGTGAGGTCGGGCGTGATGCCGCCGGACTCCTCCGTGCTGATCCGGATCGCGTCGGCGTCGGCCCGCGTGAGGTCGGGCGAGATCGGATAGAGGTCGTCACCGCGCCAGTCCGACTTCAGCACCCGGTTGGCCGCTGCGTACACCACGTCCGGGTCGTGCGGCGAGAGGAAGAAGGGCGTGTTCCAGTTGTAGCGAAGCTGGAGGCTGGCCGAGTCGGCGGTCGCCCGGGCCTGCAGGTCCTGGATGCGGGCGCGGTGCTCGCTCGGCATCGGCTGCGTCGAGTCGGGCCAGAGCACGGCGATCGAGTCCTGGAAGACCCGGTACGACTCCTGCCAGTTCGGCCGCCCGAAGCTCGTCCGCTCGCCGCTGGCCAGGTACGAGCGGCCCATGTTGCCGCCCTGCGACTCCGAGTAGACGCGGTTCGGGTCGCGCGGGTCCTGCTGCGAGACGAAGCCGTCTCCGCCGCTCACGCGGAACCAGTCGTGGTTGGTGATGTCGTCGCCGCCCTTCGTGCTCGGACCGCACCAGGTGTAGTTGTCCTGCATGCCACCGCAGACGCGGTACGGCGTGCCCATGTCGTAGCTGACGTTGTAGAACTGCCCGATGGGGAAGACGTTCGGGAAGTGGTAGTTCCCGCCGCGGTCGAAGCTGATCGCGATTCCGCCGTCGTTGCCGAGGACGATGCGCTCGGGGTCGTTCGGATCGATCCAGATCGCGTGGAAGTCGACGTGCACGCCCTGCGCCATGTTCTGCATGGTGCGGCCGCCGTCGTCGGAGAAGCGGAGCGACGAGAAGTAGACCCGGTCCGGGTTCGCCGGGTCGACCTCGACCTCGGAGTAGTAGAAGGGGCGCGAGTTGTAGTCGTTCATGCGCTCCCAGCTCTCGCCGCCGTCCTCGGAGCGGTACAGGCCGTTGAGGTTGTCCTCGTCCGAGCCCTCCGGCGCCGCCGCCTCCACCATCAGGTACATGATGCTCGGGTTCGAGCGCGCGAAGGCGACGTTCATCTTGCCGAGCTCGGTGGTCGGCAGCCCTTCGGCCCGGACGCGCTCCCAGCTGTCGCCGCCGTCGGTGCTCTTCCAGAGCGCGCTGCCCGGTCCGCCGCTCTGCAGATAGTAGGGACCCCGCTCTCTCTCCCAGCTCGTGGCGAAGATCACGTCCGGGTTGCGGGGGTGGAGCTTCACGTCGACGAAGCCGGCGCGGTCGCTCACGAAGTTGACGAGCTCCCACGTGTCGCCGCCGTCCCG
>CALJLC010000030.1 GCA_937982605.1 uncultured Gemmatimonadales bacterium
TGTTCGGATCGCCGGTATCATCGCGGGCTCCCGGTCTCGGTTCCTGTCGTCGGCTTCGACCGTGGACCCCGGGTGTTCCGTTGCCTCACCCGTCGAGCAGACCATGCGCGAAGAGGGACGTCGCCAGCATGACCGACGAGATGTCCCGGTGGACCTGCCACGTCGGCGTCGCCCGGGTGCGCGGATCGAGCCAGAAGCGCTCGATGGTGTCCGCCAGGCTGTGGTATCGGTCGAGCGACCGGAGGAGGCCGTCGTACGGTGTCGGCCTCGGGCGGGTGGGCGGCGGCGGTGGCGGGTCGAGTCGCGCGACGACCCGGTCGGCGGCGCGGATCCCGATCGAGAGTCCGAGCTCGCGAAAGGCGAGGCGGTGCCGGGGGCTGGACCGCCAGGCACCGCGCACCGCGGCCGCCTCCAGGCTGGTAGCGGCCTCCCGCGCCACGGGCGGGGCGATGGCCGCGACGGTGGGCGGGCGTAGCGCCAGCATGGCGCAGCGGTGCGTGTCGAAGAGGAGGCCGCCGGCGCCGAGCGGGTCGTCCGTCGCCCAGCGGCGGCCGATGCACATCTCTTCCAGGTCGGCCAGTGGTGGCCGCAATCGACCTGCCAGGCGGGCGTCGACCGCCCCGGCGGCGTCGGCCAGCACCGTCAGCGTGAGCAGCCCGTCGAGCGGGTCGTGCTGACCCTGGCGGGCGACCTGTGGGCGGGAGGCGTCGACCGAGACCTTCCACCACAGCCCCCGTGCGGCCCCGACCCGCCCGACGAAGGCGCGGTGCGCTCCGAGCGCCAGCTCGACCGCCCACAGGAGGCAATCGGCGTCGCCCGCCACCTGCCACATCCGCTGGAGCGCGTGGATCCACCGGGTCAGATAGTGATAGTACTGCCCGTCGCGCTCCCATTCCGCCGTGGGATCGAGCGGCTCGTCGACCCGGCGCTCACGCCGTGGCTTGCCGATGCGCAGGCCCGCGAGCGTGGGGTGGCGCGCGCCCTCGTCTTCCGAAAGGCCGCTGATCCAGCCCACGCGGCGATCGTCGGGTCGGTGGCGGCCCAGCACCCAGTGCACCTGGTCGACGAGCCGTCTGGCGAGGGTGCGCCAGTAGACGTCCGAGGTCGCCTCCCAGAGGCCCAGATAGTTCGAAACCGCGAAGGCGTCGGTCCAGAGGTACCGACGCGGCGGCGAGACCACGGGGTCGAGTCCCGTGCGGCGGGCGAAGTCCTGCATGATCTCGGCGGCGAGCATCGCCCCCGAGGCGGGAGTGAAGCCGGACCCCCCGCGCCGCCTCACACGCCCGGCACGCGGGTTCGGGGAACCGGTTCCGGGTGGGACACTATTCGCTCGCCGGCCCGAAGAGCCCGCCGAAGAAATCGCCGGTGTTCCACGTCGGCCGCTCGTCCTCCTGCGCGATCACGTACCCGGTCAGGAAGTTGACCCGGCCGTGATCCGCTCCGGCCTCCCAGTCGAAGCCCTGACCGATCTCGTCGAAGGGTGTGTGGTAGCGCTCCTGCCGGAACGCGGTGTTGATCGCGCCGCCGTCCCGCTCGTCGCCGGTCTCGAATCCGCTCTTGATGAAGAGCGCGGGGATGCCCTGCCGGATGAAGCTGAAGTGGTCGCTCCGGATGAAGAGGACCTGCTCCGGGATCGGGTCGGGGCCGATGCCGATGCCCATGCGCTCGGCCGCCGCCGCCACGCTGCCTCCCATGCTCGAATGCTCCGCCCCGTACGGCACGATGTCGAGCAGCGGATGGAAGAGGAACGGCATGTCGAGCGAGAAGTTGGCCACCAGGCTCGACTGGGGCACGGTGGGATTCTGCACGAAGTAATCCGACCCGAGCAGCCCCCACTCTTCGGCCGTCACGACGAGGAAGAGGACGGACCGGCGCGGCGGCGTGGGGAGGCTGGTGAAGGCTCGGGCGATTTCCAGCACGATTCCGGTGCCGGACGCGTTGTCGTGCGCCCCGTTGTAGATCGAGTCCCCGTCCACGGGGACGCCGACGCCGAAGTGGTCGACGTGCGCCACATAGGTCACGTGCTCCTCGCTCAGTGCCGGATCGCTGCCCGGCAGCCTCGCGACGACGTTCCAGGACTGGACGTCTTCGTGGCTGGTGGTGGTGCGGACCGTCACCCGCGTCCGCAGGTCGAACGCCTGCGGCGTGCCGGCGTCCGCGGCCGCGACCGCCTGGTCCACCGTCGTGGGCGCTCCGGCGAAGAGCGCGGACACGGCCTCGTGGTTGAGCGAAGCCGAGGCTCGCATCCGCTCGTCTCCGCGGCTGGGGGCTCCCTCGTCGTCGAGCCATGCGAACGAGCCCCGCTTGGCGCGGTTGGCGTTGACCTCCCAGCGCAGCCGCGGGTCGTCGGGGGCCCAGAACGTCATCATCCCGATGGCGCCGCGCGCGATCGCCTCGGCCTGCTTGGTCGCTCCCGACGAGTAGTACGCGCGCTCGTTGCTGGGGAAGGCGGCGGGCGCCCCGCTGAGCATCATGACCACCTTGCCCTCGACGTCGATGCCCGCCCAGTCGTCGTAGCCGAGAGCGGGGGCGCTCACGCCGAAGCCGACGAACGCGACGGGAGCCTCGACGACCTCGACGACTTCGCGCAGAGGGTCCGCGCCGAGGTAGAAGTCGCGGTCGTACACGAGGGTTCGGGACCCCCCGGGGCCGTGAACCGTCATGGCGCTCGCCGCCTCGACCACCGTGCTCTGCCGGAGCGGGACCTGCTGGCGGTAGGTGCCGTTCTCGCCGGCCGGTTCCAGCCCGAGGTCACGCAGGAACTCCTCGACGTAGCGGGCGGCGCCCGCGTACCCCGGGGTGCCCGGCGCTCGACCCTCGAGGGAGTCGTGCGCGAGCACTTCCACGTGGCTGCGCAGCCGCTCGGCGTCGATCGCCGCGAGCGCGGCGTCGACCTCCGGGGTGTCGAGAGGCACGCTCGCGGCCGCGGGCTCGTCCCCCGAGCACGCGGTCAGGAGGAGGCCGATCACGAGCGTGAAGGTCGGAGCGCAGCGTCGTTTCATGCGTCGGGTCCTCGGGGTCGAGCGGGAGCCTCAGAGTGGGCCGGCCCTCCCGGCGTCGCAACGGACGCGACGTCGGCCCATTATCCCCCGATGCACCCTCGCCTCTGCGCCCCGATGCGCACCGGAGTCCTGGTCGGCCTCGCGCTCGTCCTCGGTTCGGCCGTGCCCGCCGCGGCCCAGGCCGTCGAACTCCGGGTGGTGGCCTACAACATCCGCCACGGGCGGGGGACGGACGAGCAGGTCGACCTGCGGCGGGTCGCCGAGGTGCTGCGGCGCCTGGACGCGGACGTGATCGCGCTCCAGGAGGTCGACGACCGGACGGAGCGCACCGGCGGCGTGGATCAGGTGACGGTGCTTGCCGAGCTGCTCGGCTACGAGGGCCGACACGGCCCGCACCGCCCGTTTCAGGGCGGATTCTACGGCAACGCGGTGCTCACGCGCCTGCCGGTCGTTTCGCAGCGCACGCGACCGATCCCGCCGGCGTCCGGGAGCCCGCTCGCGGTGCACGAGACCATCGTCGAAGCGGCCCCGGGGCTCGCCGTGTCGGTCGTTTCGGTCCATCTGGCCGGTACGCCGGAGGAGCGGATGGCGCAGGCCCGGGCCGTCTCGGGTGGCTTCGACGGCGCGGCCGCCGCGGTGGCGATCCTGGCCGGCGACTTCAACGGACGCCCCGACGACCCGGTCGTCGACTGGCTGCGCTCGTCGTGGGCGATCGGAGCGAAGCGGGGCGACCCAGCCACGTATCCGGCCGCGGAGCCCGACCGTGAGATCGACTTCGTGATGTGGCGCGCCCGCGGCGCCGCCGCCGCGTCGGCCGACCCCGCGCCGCCCGTTCGCCTGGTCGACCACTTCGTCGTCGACGAGCGTCAGGCATCGGACCACCGACCGATCGTCGCCGACTTCCATCTTCGACCCCCGGAGGCAACCTCTCGATGAAGCTGCTCGTCTTCAGCGACGTCCACTGCGACCACGGGGCCGCGCGCTCCCTGGTGGCGCGCTCGTCCGACGTCGACGTCCTGGTGTGTGCCGGGGACCTCGCGGTCATGCGGCAGGGCCTGCAGGACGTGGTCGACATCCTCGCGGCGGCGAAGTGCCCCGCGGTTCTCGTGGCCGGCAACGGGGAGTCCGACCGAGAGCTCGAGACGGCGTGCGCCGCGTGGCCCGGAGCGCACGTGCTGCACGGGTCCGGCTGCGAGATCGACGGCGTGAGCTTCTGGGGGCTCGGGGCGGCCGTTCCGGTGACCCCGTTCGGCGCCTGGAGCTTCGACCTGTCCGAGGAGGAGGCTCGACCGCTCCTGGCCGGCTGCCCCCCCGACGCCGTCCTCGTGACGCACGCGCCCCCTCGGGGACACGTCGACCAGTCGGAGGGTGGCGAGCACCTGGGCAGCGTGGCGGTGCGGGAGGCGATCGAGCGGGCCCGGCCGACGCTGGCGGTGTGCGGGCACATCCACGCGAGCTGGGAGCGCGAGTCGACCCTGGGCCCGACGCGGATCCTCAACGCGGGGCCCCGGGGCGTGGAGGTCGAGGTGTGACGGGCCCGGACGCATGCGCGATGTAGCCGCGGAGCGGGAGTGGCGTATCGATAAGACAGGCTTCTCGAACGGAGGGACATGCGTGAGGATCGGGTTCGTGGCCGCGCTGTCCCTCGCCCTGGCCGTCGCGCCGCGCCCCGTCGAAGGCCAGGTGGTGCGCGGCGTGGTGCTGGCCGCGGGCACGGGCGAGCCGATCGCGGACGCCACGCTCCTCCTGATCGACCCCACCGGCGCCGTCGTCGCCACCTCGGAGTCGGGCCCGCGCGGCCGCTTCGCGCTGCGGCCGGAGGAAGGCGGCACCGTGCGGCTGGAGGTGAGTCACCTCGGGTACGCCGGCTGGCGGACGGCCGATTTCGAGCTCGCCGTCGGGGCGATGATCGACGTCGAGGTCCGGCTCGGTGTCGAGGCGATTCCGCTGGAGCCGATCACCGTGCTGGCGCGCTCGCGCATGTCCCTCGGCGGTGTCGCGGACTTCGAGCGTCGGTCGCGTGATCCGACGATCCACGGGTACTTCCTCGACGAGGAGGCGATTGCGCGCAGGCCGGCCAGCACCCCGTCGAAGCTCGTGCTCGGCGCCCCGGGGATGTCCGTCGGCGTGGCCAGCAACGCCTTCGACCGGAGCGTGATCCTCTCGGGTGGCTGTCCGGCTCAGACATATATCGACGGAGTGCGGGTTCGGCAGGGCGGCGGCGCGTCCATCGACGACCTGCTCACCACCGACCGGATCGCCGGGGTGGAGATCTACCCGCGGCGGGGCGGGGCGCCGGCCCAGTACGCCGAGGCGACCGGAAACGGCTGTGGCGTGGTCCTCTTCTGGACCAAGCCCCCCGAGCCGGACACGGGTGCCTCCTGGGGCACGGGCCGGATCCTGGTGGGAGCGGGCCTGCTGATCGGGCTGCTCACGCTGGCCGTGGTCGGCTGAGTGCCCCGTTCCCGTGCGAACGCGGTGCTGGCTTGCGGGGGCGTGGTCCGGTACCGTCGAAGAAGGGGACTGCAACCGTTGCCCGGCCCGAGGCGTCTGAAACCATGAACAGGCGCATCGCGTAGAATCCGGGTGGAGCGACAGGCCCTGGCGGCGGCTCCTGTGCGGGAGACGCGAAGTGGATCCGGTCGGGAGGATCGAGATGTTGAAGTTTGCGGCGGGCCTGACAGCGAGCGGGATCATCGGTTTCCTGCTGCTCGAGGCGCTCAAGATCCTCATGGTGCCGATCACCGCCTGGGTGATGGGCCTTCTGGCGATCGCCCTGAAGATCCTGCTGGTCGCGCTGGGCGTGGGCGCGGCGCTCGGTGTGGGCTTCTTCTTCTACCGACGCTCCAGGAAGGCCCACGCGGAGGGCTGATCGGGCGGGGAGGGCCTTCCGGCTCAACCTTTGCGGCGCTTGATTTGTCCTTCTCGTGTCGTGTGCACGTCGATTCGTCGACGGTTCCCCCCGGAGCAACCCTCGAGCCCGACCTTGACTCGCCTCACCCGCGCTTCCGTGCGTGTCGGTTCCGTCGTGCGCGCCTCCTTCGAGGTGCGCCTCCTTTCGGGACTCGCGCTCCTTCTGTTCGCCGGCGTCGCAGATCTCGACGCCCAGGGATCCGCGGCCTCGGACCTGCTCGCGGGCGATTCGGTCCGGGTGGACGGCGTCCTCGTCGGCCGGGTTCTTCGGGTCGACGGTGCGATGGCCACCGTGCTGAGCCGGCAGAAGCCGCGTTGCCGGGCGGGCGAGATGCACGGGGACGCACCGATCTGCGATCCGGCGCCCGTGATCCGTCGGGAGATCGACCTCACCCGCTCGACCGTCGAGCTGCGAACCCAGAAGGGGAATCCGACCACCCGCACGGTGATCGGGGGCGTGCTCGGCGCGGCCGCGTTCGGTGCGGCCGGCTACTTCATCGGCCCGTCCATCGGCTTCGGGAAGGTCGACGGATGCCTGGAGGCCAGCCGGACCACGGGCTGTCTGGAGGAGGACGTCGTGCCGGCCGACGTGCTCGAGGCCCGGCAGCGGAGCTCGGATCAGCAGAAGGGCGCGTTCTTCTTCGGGGTCATCGGCGGGACCGCCTCCGCCATCTTCGCGCGCAAGCTCTCCTCGGGGTGGGTCACGCTCACGCCCGCGGTCCCGATGGAGCCGGACGAGCCGTGGGGGCTCTCCGTCTCGATTCCCGGGCGGCGCTGAGCCCTCCGAAGCGCAGGACCCCGCGGCGAGCTACTCGTCGCTCCCCTCGATCGCCACACCGGCCCGATCCAGGTCGCGCCGGATCGCCCGTCGGATGAACCCGCTGGCCGTGAGCCGCTCGCCACTGACCATCGTCTCCCGTCCGATGGCCTTGTGAATGGCGGTCCACATCTTCTCGTCGATAACGATGTTGCGTTTCGTGGACATTGCGTGTTTGCTCCGCCTTTGATGGAACGGGTCAACAGGGGGCAAGGTATCCCCTTTACCCCTTCCGGCAACGCATGGGTCCGGCGAGGCACGCTGATCGCGGCGCTCGTGTTGCCGGCGTCGGGGGTGCCGGCGGTCGTGTCGGGGCAGGGTCCACCAGCGGTTCAGATCACCTTCCTGGACGTCGGTCAGGGCGACGCCATCGTCGTGCGGTCGCCGGAAGGGCGGACCGCGCTCGTGGACGCCGGACCGGCGGCGCCGCTGCGCTTCCTGCAGCAAATGGGGATCGACAGCCTCGATCTGCTGGTCGCCTCGCACCCCCACGCCGATCACGTCGGGGGGATGGTCGACGTGCTCACGGCGCGCCCCGTGGATCGCTATCTCGACAACGGCGTGCCCGCGGCGACGGGGCCGTACGCGCGCGTCGTGACGACGCTCGAGCTCATCGACGGCGTGACCATGCTGGAGCCGGCTCCCGACACGCTCGAGCTGGGCAGCGTCTCCGTGGAGGTGCTCCCCCTGCCGCCCGCGCCCGACGAGCCCGGGCACCGCTCCGTCGGCGTGGTGGTCAGCTTCGGAGACTTATCCGCCCTTCTGCCCGGAGACGCCGAGCGGGCCCCGCTGGACTTCTGGACCCGGCGGGGCGGGGTGCGC
>CALJLC010000031.1 GCA_937982605.1 uncultured Gemmatimonadales bacterium
CCAGAGAAGCGGCGATCGCCCTGCCGCTCCTGGTAGCCCGCCTCCGACGCCAGGGCCAACGCGTAGCCCGCCTCTGTCGGCGTTTCTACCTCGACGCGCGCCTCCGGCCGCTCGACGGGGAGGTCCCGGATGAGCACCGCGTTGACGATCGAGAACATGGCCGTGTTCGCGCCGATCCCGAGCGCGAGGGAGAGCACCGCGACGAGGGTGAAGCCGGGGCTGCGCAGCAGGCGGCGAACGGCGTAGCGGGCGTCGTTGGGATGCATGGGCAGGCGGCTCCAGGGATCGGGGTCGCGCCGGACGGCTCGACCGGGTCGGTTCCGTTCGGAGGTCGGGCGGACGGCCTCGAGCCGCCGCGCGGCACGGCGCAGCGCCCCGCCCCGCAGCGTCAGTGCCTGCCACCAGAGCCAGAGGTCGGCGCGGACCCGCCCGGCGCCGGCCGCTCTTCGTCGGCGGTACGCTTCGGTGAGGTCGCCGAGCAGCGCGTCTTCGATCTCGGCGGGAAGGCGTCTCCGGGCCAGCGCGAGCGCGAGCTTCGGCGGGTGGTCAGCCACCGGCCGCCTCCGACGCGGCGTCGACGCCGCTCCAGAGGTGGTCGCGTACGGCGCGGACAGCCTCCAACGCCCCGACCCCCTCCTCGGTGACCGCGTACATCCGCCGTGCCTTGCCGCCGCGCTCCGGAGTCGGCTCACCCTTCCACGACGTCGCGAAGCCCTTCTCCTCGAGCCGCATCAGCGTCACGTAGACGGTGCTCACCGAGACGCTCCGGCCGGCCTCGGAGGCGAGCTCGTCACGGACGGATCCTCCGTCGGCGCGCTCTCCGAGGCGCAGGACCGACAGGAGCACGAGCTCCTCGAGCTCCCCGAGCCGGGACTCCCTCGTCATCCGACCTCCGGTTCGATTATTCCGACAAAATCAAATCGAACTACGGAGATCGAACGAGGCGGGTTTCACTCGGCGCGCAACGCCCCCACGGGATCGATGCGGGTGACCCGGCGCGCCGGGATCCACGAAGCGAGGAGCGCTACGAGGCCGAGCACGAGGGGAACGCCCACGAAGGTCGGCACGTCCAGGGGCGGCACGCCGTAGAGGAGCCGGGAGAGCAGCTGTGCCGCGGCGGCGGCGAAGAGGAGCCCCAGGACGGATCCGACGAGGACGAGCCTCATGCCTCCCCCGGTGAGCATGCGGATCACGGACCTCGGGTCCGCTCCGAGCGAAAGGCGGATCCCCACCTCCCGTGCCCGGCGCGCCACCGCGAAGCTCACCACGCCGTAGAGGCCGATCGACGCGAGCAGCAGCGCGAGCAGGGCGAAGCCGCCCACGACCATCGCCCCCAGCTCCCTGCCCAGGAGCAGGATGGCCAGGTGGCGCTCCATCGTCTTCGCGGCGACGATCACCATGTCCGGATCGAGCGCCCGGGCCTCGGCCATCATCTCCACGACGAGCCGGTCGGCGTCCCCGGTGGTTCGGGCCACGAGCCAGACGAAGCTCGAGTAGCGCTGCTCGTAGCTGCGGTAGACGAAGGGACGCGGCGCCTCGCCGAGCATGCGGACCTTGTGGTCCGCGGACACGCCGATCACGCGGGCCTGATCGTCGTTGATCGAGACGGTGCGTCCGACGGGGTCCACGCCGGGGAAGAAGCGTCGTGCGAATTCCTCGTTGACGAGAACCACCGGCTCCGTGCCCGGCCGGTCCATCGGCTCGAAGCCCCGCCCGGCAACCACCGGGATCCCCACGGTCTCGAAGAAGCCGTCGTCGATCTCCGCGTAGTCGACGAGGTGGTAGTCACGGCCCACGGGTGGATCGATCCCGTCGACGTTGACCCGGACGCTCTGGTTGTTGAGCTGCTCCAGCGGGACGTTGTCGACGACGCCCACGGACGTGACCCCGGACAGCCCGGAGAGCCGGCCGGTGAGCTCGCGGACGTACGCCCGTCCCTCCTCTTCCGAGTAGCGGTCCGCAGGCACCACGACCTGCACCATCCCGATGGGAGCGTCGCCGAATCCGGGATCGATGCCGCGCGAGGCGTCCAGGCTGCGCAGGAAGAGCCCGGCCGCCACCAGGAGCACGACCGACACCGCCACCTGCCCGACCACGAGGGCGTCGCGCAGGAAGGCTCCGCGCGCCCGGCCTCCGCCCGCGGTCTCATCGCGCAGCGTGGGCGCTACGTCGGGGTTGGTGCTCTGCAGCGCCGGTGCGAGCCCGAACAGGAGGCCCGCCCCGACGGAGACCACGAGGGAGAACCCGAGCACCGTCCGGTCGAGCGAGAGGTCGAGGGTGATCGGGAACGGGAGCGGCAGGTCCGCGGCGAGGAGCAGGGCCAGCGCCTGGCTGGCCACGATCACGCCGAGGACGCCACCGAGCCCGGCCAGGATCACGGTCTCGGTGAGGAGCTGGGCGACGAGCGCGCGCCGCCGGGCGCCCATCGCCAGGCGAACGGCGATTTCCTTGCGCCGGTCGGCGGCACGGGCCAGCAGAAAGCTCGCCAGGTTGGCGCATGCGATCAGGAGGACGAGGCCGACGACGGCCATGATCATCCCCGCGGCGGGGACGATGAAACGGTCGATCATCGGGTTCATGATCACGTCCTCGGTCCGCTCGAAAACGAAGGCCTTGTCCGCGCCCCAGTAGTCCGGGTGGTCCCGGCGGAGGCGGGCCGAGACCCGGTCCGCGGCGGCCTCGGCCTGCGAGACGCCCAACCCGGGCAGCAGGCGCGCCTTCCCGAAGAAGCTCTGGTTGCCCCGTCCCTCCAGGATCCGCGTCGTGGAGTTGTTGAGCTGGTCGATCATCATGATCGGGAAGTACGCCGCGGGCTCGATCCCCCGGACGCTCCCCGAGAACTCCTCCGGCGCCACGCCGATGACGTCGTAGGCGCGGCCCCCGATGCGGAGCTCGCGCCCCACCGCCTCGGGGTCGGCACCGAAGTGCGACACCCAGAAGTCGTGCGAGAGCACCACGACGGGGTGGGCTCCGGGCGCCACGTGATCCTCTTCCGAGATCATCCGACCCCTGGCCGCCTCGAGGCCCAGAATCGAGAAGTAGTTGCCGGTCACGGCCTCGCCGAAGAGCATCTCCGCGCCATCGTCCGAGTCGAGCGGGACGAGCGCGAGCTGCGTACCACCGACGGCGGCGAAGACGTCCGTGGTGCCTTCGACGAAGTCCTCGTAGTCCGGATACGAGAGCGTCCCGTGCGTGAAGCCCTCGGCCCGCTCGAAGACGTCGACGAGCTCCTCGGGCCGATCGTACGGCGTGTCCCGGATGATCGTCGCGTTGACCAGGCTGAACATGGCCGTGTTGGCCCCGATCCCGAGCCCCAGCGACAGCACGGCGACGAGCGTGAACATCGGGTTCTTCGCGAGCCGACGAACGGCATACCGAACGTTCCGGGTGATCACGTCCACGGTCCCCTCCCAGCTTCCTCGTTGGATGGTGCGGCCGTCGAGCGCGACCGGCTCGCGGCGGTAGCGCCGGGCCCGACGCCAGTATCGGAGGCCGACGCCGAAGGCCTCGCGACGGAACCAGCTGCGCGCCGCCCGCTCGTCGATGGACGCCCGGGCCAGGAACTCCTCGTGCAGATCTCCGAGAATCGCGGCGCCCCGGTCGGTGGGCGGAAGCATCCGCTCCAGCATCCGGGTCGTCAGGCGTGGCGGAGCCGGCGGCGTCCGGCCCGATTCGGGCGAGGGCGGATCGCGGCGCTCGGTCATCCGCCGTCCAGCGCCTCTTCGAGGCCGTCCCATAGCGTCAGCAGCGCCGCCCGCGATCGGCGGAGCTCTTCCATCCCGTCGCCCGTGACCGTGACGACGCGGCGAGGCCGTCCGCCGCGGCCCGACGTCGAGGGCGCCGACTCGGACGCGATCCAGCCCTTCTCCTCCAGACGGTCGAGCGTCACGTAGACGGAGCCGCGCGAGACGCTTCGGCCGATGCTCGCCTCCAGCTCCTCCATGATGCGCACGCCGTACGCGTCGCCTCCGAGGCGGAGAATGGCGAGCAGCAGCACCTGCTCGAACTCGCCCAGATAGCCGTCCCTGCCCAACGGAGCCCCCCGGTCCGGTCGTACGCGGTCGGCCTCAATGCCGACTTTGTATGATTAGTACGGCGGGGGGCCCGCCGGAGTTTCGTACTCGTCCCGGTGCGGTCTCGACCCCGGGCCGCGGCGGGCCCCGAGGCGGTCCGGCCTAGGCGCGCGGATCGGCGTCGGCGAGGACCTGCTCGCGGCGCTTCGCCCGGTCGTCCTTCACGGCCTTCGAGATCTCGGGATACTTGAGCCCCAGGATCTGCCCGGCCAGGAGGGCCGCGTTGACGGCACCGGCCTTGCCGATGGCGAGCGTGCCGACCGGGACGCCGCGCGGCATCTGCACCGTCGAGAGCAGCGAGTCCAGGCCGTCGAGAGACCAGCCCTTCATGGGGACGCCCAGCACGGGAATCGTCGTCTTCGCGGCCACGACGCCGGCCAGGTGCGCCGCGCCGCCCGCGGCCGCGATGATGATCTCCAGCCCTCGCTCTTCGGCCGTCCGGGAGAACTCGATGGCCACGTCGGGCGTACGATGGGCGGACATGACCCGGACTTCCGACTCGATCCCGAGCGAGTCGAGGGTCGCGACCGCGTGCTGCATCGTTTCCCAATCGGACTTGGAGCCCATGATCACGCCGACCTTCGCCATCGTCGTTCGCCTCGCTGGTGGAGTCTCTCCTCGGCCCCGAATCGGGGAGGCGAGACGTTGCCGGAACCACCCGAGGGGGT
>CALJLC010000032.1 GCA_937982605.1 uncultured Gemmatimonadales bacterium
CTGGAACATGTCCGCGAGCGCCGACACCGGACCCAGGTCCACGAAGGCCGCGGCGGTGCCGGGCACGACGATGAAGGACTGCGCGAAGATGATCGGCATGACGCCGGCCGAGTTCACGCGCAGCGGGACGAAGCTCTTCTGGCCTTCCCGGATGCGGCCCCGACCCACGACCTTGCGCGGGATCTGAACCGGAATCTTGCGGGCGGCCATCGTCATCGCGACCACGCCCGCCGTCACGACCAGCACGACCACGCCGAGCATAAGAAGGCTGAAGACGCCGATCTCGCCGAGCGTGAAGGACTCCCACGTTCCGGCCATGGCGCGCGGGAAGGTCTCGATGATCGAGAAGAAGATCAGCAGCGACATGCCGTTGCCGATCCCGCGCTCCGTGATCTGCTCACCCAGCCACATCACGAAGATCGCGCCGACGGTCAGCACCGTGACCGTCGTGAACATGAAGCCGAAGCCCGGGTTGCTCACCGCGCCCGGGATCGACTGCAGGAAGACCGAATAGCCGTACGCCTGGGCCGCCGAGAGGCCGACCGTCGTGTAGCGCGTCCACTGCGTGAGCTTCTTGCGCCCGTCCTCGCCTTCCTTCTGCAGCTTCTCGATCGTCGGGAAGACGGCCGCGAGGAGCTGGAACATGATGCTGGCGGAGATATACGGCATGATCCCGAGCGCCAGGATCGTGGCACGGGACAGCCCACCCCCGACGAACATGTCGTAGATGCCGAAGAAGGTGTTCTGCAGCGATCCGAACGCGGCCCGCAGCGAATTCACATCCAGGCCCGGCACGGTGATGTGCGCGCCGGTCCGATAGATGAGAAGGATGAACAAGGTGAAGAGGATCTTCTCCTTGAGCTCCGGTGCGCGCAGGAGGTTCGCGACGGGGTTGTTCGCCATGGAGCTTCGGTCCCTACTCGTCCGAGGAGCTTGTCTCGATCACCGTGACCGAGCCGCCCGCGGCCTCGATCTTGGCCCGGGCGGACGCGCTGAAGCGGTGCGCGCTGACCGTGAGCTTGCCGGTGACCTCACCCACGCCGAGGATCTTGACCGGCTTGCGCATCGAACGGACCAGCCCGGCCGCCTTCAGCGACTCGGGCGAGACGTCCCCGTCGACCTTCTCGAGGTCCCGGACGTTGACGACCTGATACTCCACGCGATTGATGCTCTTGAATCCGCGCTTGGGGATGCGGCGGATGAGCGGCATCTGGCCACCCTCGAAGCGAGGATGGATGCTGCCGCCCGAACGCGCCTTCTGACCCTTCTGGCCCCGTCCGGCGGTCTTTCCGTTGCCCGAGCCCGGCCCGCGGCCCTTCCGCTTGCGCGCGCGGGTGGAGCCGGTGCTGGGGCTCAGATCGTGTAGCTCTGCCATGCGTCAGTCCTCGATCTCTTCGACTTCGACCATGAAGGAGACCTTGTCGATCATCCCCTGGATGGCCGGAGTGAGCTCATGCTCTACGCTTTGCTGGTGCCGCTTGATCCCCAGCGCGCGAATCGTGCGGCGATGACCCTCCTGCCGGCCGATGCCGCTGCGCACCTGGGTGATGCGGACACGCCGGGTCGTTTCCTTCTTCTTAGCCACGACGGACCCCCAGCGCCTCGACGGGCACGCCGCGCTCCTGAGCCGCCTGCTCGGCGGTCACGAGCTCGTCGAGTCCCTGCATCGTGGCGCGGACGACGTTGATCGGATTGTTGGAGCCGAGGCTCTTGGTGAGAACGTCGGTGACGCCCGCGGCCTCGAGCACGGCGCGCACCGGACCGCCGGCGATGACGCCCGTACCGGGAGCGGCCGGTCGCATCAGGACACGGCCCGCGCCCCACTCGCCCACGATCTCGTGCGGGAGTGTGCCGTTCTCGAGCGGCACCTTCTTCATGTTGCGCCGCGCGCGCTCGAACGCCTTGCGGATCGCTTCCGCGACCTCGTTGGCCTTCGCGATGGAGACGCCGACGTTGCCCTTCTGATCCCCGACCGCGACGAGCGCCGAGAACGAGAAGCGCCGACCGCCCTTCACGACCTTCGCCACGCGGGTGATGAAGATGACGTTCTCGACGAGGTCGCTCTCGCGACCGCGGCCGCGGTCCTCGCGCTTCTTGGACTTCTTCTTCTTCGGATTCTCGGTAGCCATCAGAACTCCAGCCCGCCTTCGCGGGCGCCGTCGGCGAATGCCTTCACGCGACCGTGGTACTTGTACCCACCGCGGTCGAACACCACGGTATCGATTCCCTGACTCTTGGCCTTCTCGGCCAGCGCCTTGCCGGCCGCGAACGCCTGCTCCACACGCCGATTCTGGCCCTCGGCGGTGAAGTCACGCAGCTCGCTGGACAGCGTGGACAGGCCGATCAGCGTCCGCCCTCCCGCGTCGTCGACGATCTGGCCCTCGATGTTGCGGAGAGAGCGGTAGACGACGAGGCGCGGACGCTCGGCGGTACCCTCGACCTTGTTGCGCACCCGGTAGTGGCGGCGCTTCCGCTGGAGGCGGCGGCTCTTTCTGAGCTGACTCTGCTTGATCATCTCGCTTACGCTCCGGCGGTCTTACCGGCCTTGCGCCGGACGTGCTCGCCCTGGTAACGGATCCCCTTGCCCTTGTACGGCTCGGGCGGACGGAAGGCTCGCAGCTCGGCTGCGGTCTGTCCGACCTTCTGCTTGTCGATGCCCGAAACGACGATCGTCGTCTGGTTGGGGCACTCGAGCTTGATCCCCTCGACGGGGACGTACTCGATGGGGTGGCTGAAGCCGAGGTTCAGGGTGATGCCCTTCCCCTTGGTGTCGGCGCGGTACCCGACCCCGATGATCTCGAGGGTCTTGGAGTATCCGTCCGTCACGCCCTCGACCATGTTCGCGATGAGCGAGCGGGTCAGGCCGTGCAGCGCCCGGTGATCCTTGTGATCCGAGGGCCGCTCGACGCGGATCTCGGCGTTTTCGATGACCACGGCCATGTCCGGGTGGACGTCGAGCGAGAGCTCGCCCTTGGGCCCCTTCACCGTGACCGTGCCGTTCGTCTGCTTCGCCTCGACGCCCTTGAGGATCGGGACGGGCAGCTTTCCAATGCGCGACATCGTTCTTCCCTGCTACCAGACCAGAGCCATGACTTCGCCGCCGACACCCTGGTTCCGGGCGTCGCGGTCGGAGAGGACTCCGGCGGAGGTGGACATGATCGCCATGCCGAGCCCGTTGCGGACCCTCGGGATGGCGTCCTTCCCGACGTAGTGCCGGCGGCCGGGGCGGGAGACCCGCTCCAGATGCCGGATGACCGGCTTGCCGTCGTGGTACTTGAGGTACACGCGCAGCACGCCGAAGCGGCCGTCCTGGAGCACCTTGTGCGCGTGCACGAAGTGGCTCTCCTGGAGGAGCCGCGCGATCTCGACTTTCTGCTTGGACACGGGCATGTCTACCCACTTGTGGGACGCCTGGCCGGCGTTCCGGATGCGGGTCAGCATGTCCGCGATGGGGTCGGTCATCATGGTCGTCTAATCCTCACCAGCTCGACTTGCGCACGCCTGGGATCTCACCGCGCAGCGACATCTCCCGGAAGCAGATGCGGCAGATGCCGAACTTCCGGATGAACGCCCGCGGACGCCCGCACCGCTGGCAGCGGTTGCGACGCCGCACGGCGTACTTCTGCTTCCCCTTCGCCTTCTCGACGAGTGCCTTTCTGGCCATTCGGTCTCTTTCCTCTTATGCGGAAGCGCCGATCTGCACCGGCACCTCACCACGGAAGGGCATTCCCAGCTGCCGGAGCAGCGCGAACGCCTCGTCGTCCTTGTCGGTGGACGTCACGAACGTGAGGTCCATCCCGTGGATCTTCTTCACGTCGTCGAAGTTGATCTCGGGGAAGATGATCTGCTCGCGGATCCCCATCGTGTAGTTGCCCCGTCCGTCGAAGGAGCGGGTCTGCAGGCCGCGGAAGTCGCGGATCCGCGGGATCGCCGTGCTGATGAGGCGGTCCATGAAGAACCACATCTTCTCACGGCGCAGCGTCACGGACGCGCCGACCGGCATGCCCTCGCGCAGCTTGAAGTTCGCGATCGACTTGCGGGCCCGGTTCACGTTGGCCTTCTGTCCGGCGATGATGCCGAGCTCGGTGACCACGCTCTCGAGGAGCTTCTGGTCCGTCGCGGCGTCGCCGATGCCGACGTTCAGGACGATCTTGACCATCTTCGGGACCTGGTGCGGGTTGGCGTACTGAAACTCCTCCTGGAGCTTCGCCCGCACGTGGTTCTCGTAGTGGGTCTTGAGTCGGGGTTCGATTCTGTCCACGGGTCTTCCTCTTACTGCGGCCGCGGGATCGGATTGCCGCTCTTCACGGAGATCCGCTCCTTCGTGCCGTCCTCTTCGACCTGGATCCGCACGCGGGTGGCGGTGTCCGCCGCCGCGTCGACGAGCATCACGTTCGAGATGTGGATGGGCGCCTCGAACGAGATGATCCCCCCGTCGGGATCGTTCTGGCTGGGGCGGGTGTGGCGCTTGCGCATGTTCACGCCTTCGACGCGCACCCGGTCTTCGGTGGGGATGACCTCGAGCACGGCGCCCTCCATGGCGCGGTAGTTCCCGCGGATGACGCGTACCCGGTCCCCCTTCATGATCTTGTGCTTGGCCATCTACAGAACCTCCGGCGCCAGCGAGACGATCTTCATGAAGCGCTTCTCGCGCAGCTCGCGACCCACCGGGCCGAAGATGCGCGTGCCCTTCGGCTCGCCGTTGTCGTCCACGATCACCGCCGCGTTGTCGTCGAAGCGGATGTAGGTGCCGTCACGCCGACGGCTCTCCTTGGCCGTCCGCACGATCACCGCCTTGACCACCGTGCCCTTCTTGATCCCCGCGTTGGGGATGGCGTCCTTCACCGTCGCGACGATGAGGTCACCCACGCCGGCGTAACGCCGGCGCGAACCGCCGAGCACCCGGATACAGAGTGCCGCTTTGGCGCCGGTGTTGTCGGCGATCCGAAGGACCGACTCCTGCTGGATCATCTTCTCTCTCTCTGGCTCAACGTGGCTCGTCCGCGCTCAGCGTCCCGGTCAGACCGGGCGCTCGATGAGCTCGAGGACGCGCCAACGCTTCGTCTTGGACAGCGGGCGGGTCTCCGTGATCCGGACGACGTCGCCCACCTGGTACTCGTTGTTCTCGTCGTGCGCGTGGTACTTCTTCGTGCGCTTCATTCCCTTCCCGTACAGCGGGTGCGGGAACTGCCGCTCGACGTTGACCGTGACGGTCTTGTCCATCTTGTCGCTGACCACGACGCCGACCCGGACCTTTCGCCGGTTCCGCTCGCCTTCGGTCACGACCGGGGACTCCGCCGTCGCCTCGGCGACCTCGACCTTCTCGTTCTCGCTCATGCGTCTACGCCTCGTCCGCGGCGAGCTCACGCTCCCGCTTGATCGTCTTGAGGCGCGCGATGTCGCGGCGCACCTGGCCGATCAGTGCATTGTTCTCCACTTCCATCATCGATCCCGAGAAGCGCAGCTTGAACTGCTCTTCCTTGAGCTCCTTGAGACGCGCCTCGATCTCGACGTCGTCCCACTCGCGGATGTCTTCAGCCTTCATCGTTTCTCCTAGAGCTGCCGGTCGCGGACGACGAACTTGCACTTGATGGGCAGCTTGGCCGCGGCCAGCTCCATCGCCCGCTGCGCCACGTCTTCCGTGACGCCCTCCAGCTCGAACATGATCCGGCCGGGCTTCACCACCGCCACCCAGCTCTCCGGATTGCCCTTACCCTTGCCCATTCGGGTCTCGGCGGGCTTCTGCGTGATCGGCTTGTCGGGGAAGATCCGGATCCAGACTTTCCCGCCGCGCTTGATGTGACGCGTCATCGCCACACGAGCGGACTCGATCTGCCGGTTCGTGATCCAGGTGGGCTCGAGCGCCTGCAGGCCGTACTCACCGAAGGAGACCTTGCTTCCCCGGTGGGCCTTTCCGCGCATCCGCCCCTTGTGGGTCTTGCGGCGCTTTACTCGCTTGGGAGCCAGCATCGTTCCGTTCCTCTAGTTCCTGTTCAGGAGCCGGTCGAGTAGGTGCGGCCGCGCCGCTCCTCCACGATCTCGCCCTTGAAGATCCAGCACTTCACGCCCAC
>CALJLC010000033.1 GCA_937982605.1 uncultured Gemmatimonadales bacterium
AGGTTCGTGTCGAGGTCCCCGGTCCCGGCCTCGATCACCGAGAAGGGGCGCCCGTCCTCGTAGGCGAACGACCACATCTCGACGATCGTCTGGCCCAGCGAGCGGTCGAGGCGGACCCGTCCGATTCCGACGAGCGGGACGAGCTGGAGGTCGGCCACCGCGCCCGCGACGGGCGAGATCTCGAAGCCGTCCCGGAAGAGGCGGGAACCGGCCACGCCCTGCCCCGCGAAGCCCCTCGACACCGGCCCGCCGTAGTCCCCGCCGAGAAGGCCGACCATGCCCGGCGTCTCCCGGAAGAGCTCGAGGAGCGTCACGGCGCCCGACGCCATGATGGCGTGTCGATCCCACTCGAAGACGCCCGTCGACCACCCGGCCGGAGGTCCGACCCGCTCGGAGGGCAGGTTGTAGTAGACGGTGTCGGCCTCGAGCGAATCCGGCGGGAGCTCCTGGAGCGAGTCGGGCAGCGCCTGGGCGCCGGCGAGGCTGTCCGGCACGGAAGGCACGGTGTCGGGCGGCTCCTGCGCCTCGGCGCCCGCGCACAGCGCGAAGACGAGCGAGGCGGCGAGCGCCGACGCGCGTCCCGCGGGACCGGCGCGCGCCGGAGTCCGGAGGAGTCGTCGGGCCGTGCGGAGGCGGCCGCACGGGGGTGGATCGGCGATCGCGGGAATCACCCCGCGCGACTCCGCACCCATTCGACGAGGAGTCGGGTCGGGAAGCCGAGCGCTCCCTTGCGCTGATACGGGAGCTTGCCCTCCCCGTACGCCGTGCCGGCGATGTCGAGGTGGGCCCACGTCGCGTCGCCCACGAACTCCTTCAGGAAGGCCGCAGCCGTGATCGATCCCCCCGGTCGGCCTCCGACGTTCTGCAGGTCCGCCGTCGTGGAGTCGAGCTGCTCGCGGTACTCCTTCCACAGCGGCAGCGGCCAGCAGCGCTCGCCGGACGCCTCGCCCGCGGCGCGCAGCTCCTCGACGAGCGCGTCGTCGTTGCCCATCACCGCCGCGGCGTGGTGGCCGAGCGCGATGATGACCGATCCGGTCAGCGTGGCGCAGTCGACCATCGCCTTCGGCTTCATACGCGAGCCCCAGGTCAGGGCGTCCGCCAGGATGAGCCGGCCCTCGGCGTCGGTGTTGATCACCTCGATCGTCTTGCCGGCCAGGCTCGAGATCACGTCTCCGGGCTTGGTGGCCGTGCCCGAAGGGAGGTTCTCCGAGGAGGGGACGAGGCCGACGACGTTCGCCTTCACGCCGATCTCGGCGACGACCTGCATCGCCCCGATGACCGCGGCGCCCCCGGACATGTCGAACTTCATCTCCTCCATGCCCGCGGGGGGCTTGAGCGAGATGCCGCCGGTGTCGAAGGTGAGCCCCTTGCCCACCAGGATGAGCGGCGGATCACCCTCCTTGCCGCCCCGGTGCTCGAGCATGATGAAGCGCGCCTCCTCGGCGGACCCGCGCGAGACGGAGAGGAGCGCATGCATCCCCTCCTCGCGCATGCGCGCCTCGTCGAAGACGGTGGCCTCGAGGCCGACGGCTCCGGCCATGCGCACCGCCTCGTCGGCGAGCGCGGTGGGCGTGGCCACGTTGCCCGGCCGAGACTGCAGCGTCCGCGCGAAGTTGGCGCCCCGCGCGATCGCCGCGCCGGTCATCGCGCCGCGGGCGTAGGCGTCGGCGTCGTCGGTGCCCACCAGATCCACGGAGATCACCGAGACGACCGGGTCGTCCTCCTTCTCGGCCTTGAGCTCGTCGAAGCGCCAGGCCGCGAGCCCGGCCCCTTCCGCCAGCGCCTGGGCCCTCGCCTCGGGCGCGACGCCGTCCAGGCCGTCGAGCGCGATCGCGAGCCCCTCGAGCCGGAACGCCTCCGCGGCGCGCACGGCGCGACCCGCCATCCGCCGTACCGCTTCGGCGTCGACCTCGTCGGCCTTGCCCAAGCCGAGGAGCACGACCCGATCCGCGCCGCCTTCGGGACCGTACAGCCGCACCTCGTCACCGCGCTTGCCCCGCATGTCTCCGGAGTCGAGCGCGCGGGCGACCGCCCCGCCGAGCGCCTCGTCCAGCCGCGCCAGGAGCCCGCTGCCCGCGTCCGCACCCTCCACGACCCCGACCGCCAGGAGCGGCGCCGAACAGGAAGCGGCATCAGTTTCGACATAGCGGAGCTGCATCGGGATCTCGTGCGTGCGGGGCGGACGGGGGCGGTTTGCGGTCCGAAAGTCTCGTGGAAGCCGTCAGGGCTGAAAAGGCTCTGACACCCGCGTTCAGGCGCCGTTCCGCACCCCTTCCGCGGTCTCGGCGACGAGCCGGTCGACGACGGCCTTGAGGTCTCCGGTCTCGTCGAAGGTGGCGAGCTGTCGGTCCGCGCTCGTGCCCTGCTCGAGGATGGTGAAGGCGTACTCGACCTGCGCGCGGCTCCCGAGGTCGTCGAGCACGTCGTCGAGGAACCACCCGATCAGCTCCTCGATGAGCTCGCGGGCCGGCCGCTCGGTCTGCTTGCCGAGGTCGAGGAGGTTCCCGGAGACGCCGTAGCGCACCGCGCGCCACTTGTTCTCCTCGATCAGCGTGAGCGGGTAGACGCGGAACGTCATGTTGTCGCGCCGGAGCTTCCACAGCTTGGCCACGATCGCCTGGATCACCGCGGCGATGCAGACCGCCTCGTCGACCCTGGTGCAGATGTCGCAGAGGCGGAACTCGAGCGTCGGATAGAGATGGTGGGGCCGTGAGTCCCACCAGATCTTCGAGGCGTCCTCGATGGCGTTGGCGCGCACGAGCGACGCCACGATGTGCTCGTACTCGGCGTACGTCCCGAACGTCGGCGGGATGCCGGTGCGCGGGAAGTTGCGCCACTGCACGCTCCGGTACGACTTGAGCCCGGTGCGCCGCCCCATCCAGAAGGGAGAGCTCGTCGACAGCGCGAGGATGTGCGGGAGGAAGTAGCGCGACACCTTCATCGCGTCGATGAGGAACTCCCGGTCCTCGATGCCGACGTGGACGTGCATCCCGAAGATGAGGTTCTTGCGCGCCAGGTCCTGGAGGTCCTCCTCGACGCCCAGGTAGCGCTCGAGCGGCGTGATCGCCTGATCCATCCACGACGAGAAGGGATGGGTGCCCGCCGCGAGAATGCGCCGCCCGTCCTTCTCGGCCAGCTCGGACACCGCGCGCCGCAGCCGGACCACTTCGTCCCGGATCTCGGCCGGCGTCTGGCAGACGGTGCTGCCCACCTCGACGACGGACTGGTGCAGCTCGGGCTTGATCCCCTCGACCGTGATCTGGCCGTCGGCGTCGAGGATCTGCGTGATGTAGGCGCTGAGCTCCCCCGACTCCGGATCGACGACCTGGTACTCCTCTTCGATGCCGAGCGTGAGCGAGGGGTCCTTCACGACGCCCTTCCTAGATCGAGTCGATGATCGCGTTCAGCGTGGCGCTGGGTCGCATCGCGGCGGCCGCGCGGTCCGGGTCGGGTCGATAGTAGCCCCCGAGCTCCTGCGGCGCGCCCTGCGCCGCGTCGAGCTCGGCCAGGATCGTGTCCTCTCCGTCCTCCAGGGCTGCCGCGACCGGCGCGAATCGCTCCGCGAGCGCGGCGTCCGCGGACTGGTCCGCGAGCGCCCGGGCCCAGTAGGTGGCCAGGTAGTACGTGCTCCCCCGATTGTCGAGCTCGTGCACCTTCCGCGACGGCGAGCGGCCGTTGTCGAGGTACGCCCCGGTCGCCGCGTCGAGCGCGTCGCCGAGGACGCGCGCTCCGGGGTTGTCGAACGTCTCGCCCAGGTGCTGCAGGGAGGCTCCGAGCGCCATGTACTCGCCGAGCGAATCCCAGCGCAGGTGCCCTTCCTGCACGAACTGCTGCACGTGCTTCGGCGCCGACCCGCCCGCGCCGGTCTCGAATAGTCCGCCCCCGTTGAGGAGCGGCACGCCCGAGAGCATGCGCGCGCTCGTTCCGATCTCGAGGATCGGGAAGAGATCCGTCAGATAGTCGCGCAGCACGTTGCCGGTGACCGAGATCGTGTCCTCGCCCCGCCGGATGCGCTCGAGCGAGTACGCCATGGCGTCGACGGGCGCGAGGATCTCGATCGTGAGTCCGTCCGTGTCGTGCTCGGGGAGGTACGCCTCGACCTTGCGGATCAGCTCCGCGTCGTGGGCGCGCCCTCGGTCGAGCCAGAAGACCGCGGGCGCTCCGGTGGCCCGCGCGCGCCGGACCGCAAGACCGACCCAGTCCCGCACCGCAGCGTCCTTGGTCTGACACGCCCGCCAGATGTCGCCTTCCTCCACCTCGTGCTCGAGGAGCACGTCGTCTCCGGCGACGACGCGCACCGTGCCCGGGGCCTCGATTTCGAACGTCTTGTCGTGCGAGCCGTACTCCTCCGCCTTCTGGGCCATGAGCCCCACGTTGGGGACGGTGCCCATCGTGGCCGGATCGAAGGCCCCGTGCGCCTGGCAGTCACGGACGACCGCGTCGTAGATGCCGGCGTAGCTCGAGTCCGGGATGACGGCCTTGGTGTCCTGGAGCTCGCCGTCGGCGTTCCACATGCGGCCGCCGTCGCGGATCATCGGGGGCATCGAGGCGTCGATGATCACGTCGCTCGGCACGTGGAGGTTGGTGATCCCTCGGTCCGAGTCGACCATCGCGATGTCCGGCCCGTCGTCGTACGCCGCGGCGACGTCGGCCTCGACGGCGAGGCGTTCCGGGTCCGGGAGCGTCGAGATCTTCGCCAGGACGTCGCCGAAGCCGTTGTTCACCTCGACGCCCAGGCGCTCCAGCGTCGCTCCGTGCCTGTCGAAGACGTCCGAGAAGAAGGCCCGCACCGCGTGCCCGAAGATGATCGGGTCGGAGACCTTCATCATCGTCGCCTTCATGTGCAGGCTGAAGAGCACGCCGCGCGCCTTCGCGTCGGCCACCTGCTCGCTCAGGAAGTCGACGAGCGCGCGGCGGCTCATGCACGCGGCGTCGAGCACCTCTCCTTCCATGAGCTTCAGCCCGTCCTTGAGGACGGTGACGGCACCGTCCGCGGCCACGTGCTCGATGCGGACGGTCAGGGAGCGGTCGAGCGTGACCGAGCGCTCGCTGTTGCGGAAGTCCCCGGACGACATCGTCGAGACGTGCGTCCCGGAGTCGTCCGGCCAGGCGCGCATGCGCGGCGGGTTCTTCTTCGCGGACTCCTTCACCGCCCGCGGTGCGCGCCGGTCGGAGTTCCCCTGGCGGAGCACCGGGTTGACCGCGGAGCCCTTGACCGAGTCATAGCGGGCCTTCAACGCGCGCTCGTCGTCGGTGGTGGGCTCGTCGGGATAGTCCGGGAGCGGGAATCCGGCCGCCTGCAGCTCGGCGACGCACGCCTTCAGCTGCGGGATCGACGCGCTGATGTTGGGCAGCTTGATGACGTTGGCGTCGGGCCGCTCGACCCGCTTCCCCAGCTCGGCAAGGTCGTCGGGCACGCGCCGAGCCTCGTCGAGCACGTCGGGGAAGACGGCCAGGATCCGTCCGGCGAGCGAGATGTCGCGCGTCTCGATCGGGACCCCGGCGGCCCCCGCGAAGGCCCGGATGACGGGCAGGAACGCGTGCGTGGCCAGGGCCGGCGCCTCGTCGGTCCAGGTGTAGATGATCGAAGGCGTTTCGGGCATGTCGTGCGTCGGGGATTCGGTCTGCGCCGGAGCGCGGGCGCGACAGTATAGGCGGCCGACGCCGACCGTGCGATCGGAGCCCGAGGCGGGACGCCCGACCTTTCCGGCTTCAGCGGGCGGGCACGCCCTCGACGGCCTCGTAGGCGAGTCGGGCGAAGCGGTACGGCGTCCAGCCCGAGGTGCCGAAGTTCTCCGCCGTGGCGGCGATGACGACGTCCAGCGAGGGGATCACGACGATGAACTGGCCCCCGTAGCCCCACGCGGCCATCGGCCTCGGGCCGCCGTCCTCGACCGGCAGCCACCACTGATACCCGTACCCGGTGCCGTCGGTGAAGCGGGTGGCGGCCTCACGGCTCGCGTCGAGCCACGCCCCCGGCACGAGCTGCTCGCCCTCCCATTCGCCCTCCTGCAGGACGAGCTGACCGATCGCGGCCATGTCGCGGGGGCGGAGCCGCAGCCCCCATCCCGTGTTGGTGAGTCCGCCCGGCCCCTCGCTCCACGCCCACTCCTCGATGTCCAGCGGCCCGAAGAGCTCCCGCGCGGCGTACGCCTCCGCAGACTCCCCCGTCCGGACCCCCAACAGGGCGCCCATGAGCATCGACACCCCGCTGTTGTAGACGAACGCGGCGCCGGGCTCGGCCTCGCGCGGCAGGGTGAGCACGTACTCCGCCCAGTCCGGGCTGCCCACCAGCTCCGCCACGGGGTTGCCGCCGTCGTTGTAGTCGCTCGACAGCTCGTCCCATGCGAAGCCGGCGCGCATGGTCAGGACGTGCTCGAGGGTGATCTCCGGTCGGCCGTTCGGCCACGGCAGGGCCGCGTACTCCGGCAGAAGATCCAGGATGGGCGTGTCGAGGTCGGCGAGAAGGCCGTCCGCGTGCGCGATCCCGACGAGGAGCGACGTCACCGACTTCGTCACCGAATACACCACGTGCACGTCGCCGGGGCCCCAGTCGCCCCAGTACCGCTCGTACACGAGGACACCGTCGCGGAGGATCAGCGTGCTGGAGAGCGTCCCCGCCTCGCCGGCCGCAACCGCGGCCTCGAAGTCCTCCAACGCGGCCGGGTCGAGCCCGACGGAGGCGGGAGACGCGGTCGTCCAGCGGCCGGCGGTGCCCGCGTCGAGCGCGCCGGCAGGCCCGGCCGGTGTCTCGCCACACGCCGCGAGGGCGAGCGCGGCCGCACCGACCGCCACCGCGCGGGCGAGCGCGCGCGGGCGTTGCGGCGAACGGAGGGTCGGCCGGGCGGTCATCTCCGGTCCTTCCGCCGAGGGGGGCCGACCCCTTTCGCGCGCGCCGGCGCGGAGCGCCCTGGAGCCGTGGAAGCCGGCGCCTACACCC
>CALJLC010000034.1 GCA_937982605.1 uncultured Gemmatimonadales bacterium
AGCCGGAGGCGTTCGTCATGTGGGGTTACGGCGGCCAGTTCGTTTGGGTGGTGCCCGACGAGTCGCTCGTCGTCGTGGCGGCGTCGCACTGGGGTGGAATCGGGTATCCCCGGGCCGGGGCGCAGGCGGACGCGCTGGGGCGGCTGATTCGGGAACGGGTGGTGGCGGCGCTTCGATGAGGGGGAACCCGAGGAAGGGAGGATACGGATGAGGTCGGATCTCCACGGTGGCAGTCTCACGCTCGTCGCCGCCTTGATCGCGGGGGTGTCACTCGCGGTGAGCGCAGGCCCGGTACGAGCCCAGAACGACGCGCGCGGCGTCGCCGGCACCGAGGCCCGGGACGCCTGGCGCGCCTCCCTCGAAGCCGAAGCCCGGGGCGTCTGGATCACCTCGAACGCCGCCTACCAGGCGGAAGACGGCGGGATCGAGCGCTACGGCCTCGACTGGAGCGCGGAGCCGGGCGGGATGTCGGGCTCCGGGTGCCTCTGGGGCGAGCGGTCGGGCCAGTCGACGGTGTTCTGGCGCTTCGCGCGACTCTGGGATCCGGTCGAGGAGCGCGGGATCGTGCATCAGGCTTCGCCCTCCGGCGCGGTGGCCATGGGGTATCACGACGGGGGAGGAGAGGAGCTGATCCAGACGCTCGTCCAGCCGAACGGGAGTCGCATGGAGATCCGCCATCTCACGGAGCTAGAGGGCGACAGCGTGCGGATCGACCGCAGCTTCCAGCGTGCGGATGCCGCGGCGGACTGGGTCGAGGGCCGGACGTACCGGTGGGTGCGCCGGATGGACGTGGTGTCGCCCTGCGAGGCAGGTTGAGCCATGACTTCCCGACCCCCTGTCGAAATCCCCCACCCCCGTTCGTAGGAAGGTCGAACGGGTGACGCGAGGTCGCCCGCCACACCCTGCCTGGAGGCAGTCATGCAGTACATCCTGCTCATCTACGAGGACGAGTCGAACCCGCCGCCGGACGAGGCCGAGATGGGCCGATGGTTCGCCGTCACCGACGAGATGAAGAAGGCCGGCGTCCACGTGGCCGGTGAGGCGCTCCATCCGACCTCCGCCGCGACGACGGTGCGGGTGAAGGGCGGCGACACGGTGGCCACCGACGGTCCCTTCGCGGAGACGCGCGAGCAGCTCGGCGGCTTCTACATCCTCGACGTGCCCGATCTGGACGCGGCGCTGGAGTGGGCGGCGAAGATGCCGAACGCGCACAAGGGCTCGATCGAGGTGCGCCCGATCATGGTCTTCGACCAGGGCTGAGCATGGGGGGAGCGCCGCAGGGTCGGCCGGCGGATTCGGAGCCGGCTGCGGCCGGCGGGGTCGGCGAGACGGTCGAGCGGGTCTACCGCGAGGAGCGGGCCGCGATCGTCGCCGGTCTGATCCGGCTCTGCGGCGATTTCTCCCTGGCCGAAGACGTGGTGCACGACGCCTTCTCGCGCGCGCTCGAGGTGTGGGCGCACGACGGGGTGCCGCCCAACCCCGCGGGGTGGATCGCGACCACCGCGCGTCGCAAGGCGATCGACGACGTGCGCCGGGCGCGCCGCTTCCGCGAGAAGCAGGACGTGCTGCGGCGACTGGAGGAGGAGCCGGTGAGCCCGACCGACGTGACGCTGCCGGGCGAGGACGGCCCACACGACGACCGTCTCCGCCTGATCTTCACCTGCTGCCACCCGGCGCTCACCACGGAGGCGCAGGGCGCCCTGACGCTGCGCGTCGTCGGGGGGCTGACGACGCGCGAGATCGCGCGGGCGTTCACGGTGCCCGACACGACGATGGGCCAGCGGATCTCCCGCGCGAAGAAGAAGATCCGGGACGCCGGCATCCCCTTCCGCGTGCCGGCAGGCGCGGCGCTCGAGTCGCGCCTCGATGCCGTGCTGGCGGTCGTCTACCTCGTCTTCAACGAGGGGTACGCCGCCACCGAGGCCGACGCGCTCATCCGACCCGAGCTCTGCGAGGAGGCGATCCGGCTGGCGCGTCTTCTCGTGGAGTTGCTCCCGGGCGAGCCCGAGGTGCGGGGGCTGCTGGCGCTCATGATCCTGCACCACGCCCGGCGCGAGGCCCGCGTCCGCGACGGCCGTCCGGTGCTCCTCGACGACCAGGACCGGAGCCTCTGGGACGCGACCGCGATCGGAGAAGGCGTGGGGCTCGTCGACGCGGCGCTGCGTGAGGGCCGCATCGGCGCGTACCAGATCCAGGCCGCGATCGCGATGCTGCATTGCACGGCCCGTTCGCCTTCCGAGACCGACTGGAAGCAGATCGCCGGCTGGTACTCGGTGCTCGAGCGGATCCATCCGACGCCGGGCGTACGCCTGAATCGCGCGGTCGACACCGCCATGGCCGACGGACCCGAGGCGGGGCTGGCCCTCCTCGACGCGCTCGCCGGCGAGCCGGGCCTCGACCGCTATCACCTCTACCATTCGGCGCGCGCGGACCTGCTTCGCCGCTCCGGGCGCGCCGGTGAGGCCGCCGAGGCGTACGCGGCGGCGCTGCGCGTGTGCACGAATCCGGTGGAGCGGAGCTGGCTGGAGGAGCGCCTCGGGGAGCTCTGAGCCGCGGCCGCTTCCACCGTGTCGGGGTTGCCGCGATATTTTCCGCCGCCTGCAGCACCCTCCCGTGAGCCACGAGCGCCCTCGGGTCGCGATCGCCTCCCCGGTCGGGACTGGCAGGAAGAGGCGTCCGGCGTCCGCCGGTCGGCCTTCCAGTCACGCTTTCATCTCAGGGTTCGGTCCATGCGATCGGCTCGCTCGTGGTCCTTCCGCGCCGCTACCGGCGCGTTCCTGATCTCGTGTGCCGGCTGCGCCGGCTCGACCCTCGGCAGCGGGGTCGGAGACACCTTCCTGGAGCACCCGCCCTTCTACGCGGGCCCGCCTCCAGCGGCCGGTGGGTCGACCGCGTTCGCCTTCCTCCCCGTGTCGTATCAGCGCGGGGCCTCCCAGGCCGAGATCTTCGAGCCCGCACCCGGCCCGGAGGTCGCGTCGCTCCTCGACGCGATGACCGCCTACCTCCAGGGCTCCGGAGGAGTCGGCCTCGCCGTGCCGGCCGTGCCCGCGCGGGCGCCCGACGTGCGCTTCGGCTGCGCCACCGACGGATACGAGCTCGACGACGCGTGCGCCGTCGACGAAGACGGGGCGCTCGGCCGCGGCAGCCAGCCGATGCAGCTGTCGGTGACCCGCCCCTCGGCGGAGTGGGTCGCATGGGTCGATTCGAGCCTGGCCGCTTCCGGGGCCGACGAGCTGGTCGTCGTCACGCTCGAGATCGGCCAGTACCGGATCCGGCAGCGGGGGCTGCGGGGAACCAAGGAGGTCGAGCTGGGCACCGGACACACGGTCCGCTTCCCGTGGCTCACCTCGCTCGAGGGATCCGTTCCGGTGCTGCAGCTCACCGGCGCGGTCGTCGGACGCGACGGCAAGGCCCGTCGTATCGGCGCGCAAGGACTCCTCGCGCGTCGCACGAGCATGACGGTGAGCACGCTCGGCGCGCAGTCGCTCGTCACCGACGCGGAGGTGCGTGAGCTCCTCACGGCCCGACGGGACGACCTCCCCGGACAGCCGCTCGTCTGGGAGGAGGCGGTCCGCCAGCTCGTCACGCAGCTCACCGGCTCGTCGCCGGAGCGGAGGGCCGACCGATGAGCTCGTTCCCCCGCGGGAGCGTGCGCTCCCCGTCCCCGCGCTCCCCCTGGTCCACCGTCGGCTCGCCCGGCGGGGGACCGCGCCGGGCGGTCGCGATCGCCGTCGTGCTCGCCACCCTGGCGTGCGGCGACTCCACCGTGGCGCCTCCACCCGAGGTCGCCTCGGTGACGATCACGCCCGACGTGCTGAACCTTCTGCCGGGCGACACCCTGCGGCTGTCGGCCGTCGCGCGCAGCGCGGCCGGGGACGTGCTGAGCGACCGCGTCGTCGTCTGGTCGAGCGATCGCGTCGACGTGGCCACGGTGGACCTCGGCGGCCTCGTGCTCGCACTCGCCCAGGGTGAGGCGACCGTGACCGCGACGATCGAGGAGCGTTCCGCCTCGGCGGCGGTCGACGTGGCCGAGTCGCCGGCGGTCACGCCCGTCCTCTCCTCGCTCGAGCCGAGTCAGATTCAGGCGGGATGGGGCGCCTTCACGCTGGTGGCGCACGGAAGCGACTTCCTGCCGCAGTCCCGCGTTCTCTGGAACGGCGTGCCGCTCGAGACGTTCTTCGTGAGCACGGAGGAGTTGGAGGCGACCGTCTCGTCGAGCTACCTGACGACGGAGGGCACGGTGCAGGTGACGGTGGAGACGCCGCTACCGTCCCCGCGGACCTCGGAGCCGCGCACGTTCACGATCGTCTCGCGACCCGCGCTCTCGGTCGAGTTGCGCATCGCCGGCAACGCCGTCTTCACCGGCGACCGCCTCCTGCTCGCCGCGGCCGCCCGGGACCAGTTCGGCGAGGTGATCGAGGGCAAGACGATCACCTGGACGTCGAGCGACTCGATGATCGCGCGCGTCGAGGGCGGATTCCTCAGAGGTATCGCGCCCGGCGTGGTCCAGCTCACGGCGTTCGCGAACCCGGCGTCGAGCGGGCTCTCGATCGGCGTGGTCGACGCCCCCGCGGCCGAGCTCCTCTTCCAGGCGAGCCCCGCCGGGGAGACCGAGATCTTCCGGCGAGGGCTCGATCCGGTCGGCGCACCGCGCAGGGCCAGACCCCCGTACACGACGGCGCGGCAGCCGGTCGCCTCTCCGGACGGGAGCCGCATCGCTTTCGTCGAGCGGGACGCCTCCGGCAACGACGACATCTGGGTGATGGACGTCGACGGAACCGACCCGCTCCGCCTGACCGTCACGCCGGGCATCGACGATCAGCCGGCGTGGTCGCCCGACGGCCTGCGCATCGCCTTCCGGAGCTTCCGCGACGGGAAGTCGGACGTGTGGGTCATGGACGCCGACGGCGGGGACCAGACCAACCTCACCTTCGCCGACGTCTTCTTTCCCGAGGAGCTCAACGATCGACCGAGCTGGTCGCCCGACGCGAGCACGATCGTGTTCAGCCGCGGCTTCGGGCTCGGCCAGTCACTCTGGAGGGTTCCGGCCGCCGGTGGACCGCTCGAGCCGTTCGTGTCGTGGACCGGCCTCGACGTCCTGGAGCCGGCGTGGTCGCCCGACGGCGCGCGCATCGCCTTCCGCCGCTACGCCCGCGCCGAGGGTCGGAGCACGCTCGAGTTCGTCTCGAGCATCGACGGCTCGCCCCGCTACCTGATCCAAGCCCCACCGGCCGACGCCTGGACACCGGCGTGGGTCGTGGACGGCTGGCTCGCCATGAGCGCCCCCGCGATCCCGGCCTCGACGGTGAGGACCGTCGTGCTCATGCGCGTCACGACGGGTCGGACCTTCGTGCCGCTCGGCGCCGAGTACGGAGAGCTCGGGGAGCCCTCTACGGTGCCGCGCTGACCGCCGCCGCCCCCGGCCCCCGGGGGTCAGTCCCGGGAGAGCTCGGACGACAGCGCGGCGATCGCCTCGTCGGCGGGATATAGCGCGCGGAGCCGTCGTGCGTGTTCGGCGGCACGGTCGAGCGCGCCCCGTTCGCGGTGGAGCTCGACGAGCGTGAGGAGCACGTCCCGGGGCCGGGCGACCCTCGGGGCGGCGCGCTCGAGCACGTCGATCGCGTGCGACTCCCGGCCCACCCGCCGCAGCGCGAGCGCGAGCGCCACGGGGGCGCGCGCGTCGGACGGGTCGAGGGTGTGGGCGTCTTCCAGAGCCTGCATCGCGTCGTCCAGGCGCTCCGCTCGGACGTGCAGGAGTCCCAGGGCGTAGGCCAGCACGGCCGAGTCGGGGGCACGCGCGCGCCCGGTCTCAAGGACGCTGCGAGCGTCGGCCTCGCGGCTCGTCGCGCGGTAGAGGTCGGCGAGGTTCAGGTACGCCGGGACGTGGCCGGGCTCGAGATCGAGGGCGCGCCGGTAGCCCCGCTCGGCCTCGACGAGCATCCCGCGCTCGGCTCGGTCGTCGGCCCGCTCGACCGTGGCCGCGGGGTCGTCCGCGTTGAGGCGGTAGGCGTGCTCGAGCTCGCCGTTCGCGCGCTCCAGCAGGGCGCGACGATCCGCGTCGAGCGCGGCCGCCGACACAGGCGCGAGCGTCCGGGCCGCCGTGATCCTCACCAAGAGCGCGGGATCGTCCAGCAGCGGTGCGGTGGGCTCGACTCGCTCGTTCGGCGGCAGCATGCGAAGGGCCCGCGCCCCCTCCGCGCGCACGAGGGGATCGGGGTCGGCGGCCGCGGCACGCGCCGCGGCGAGCGACGTCGTCGAAGGGAACCGCTCCAGGTACGACGCCGCGACCGCCCGCGCGACGGCGCCGTGCGCGGTGTCGGCCACGATGCGGGCCAGCTCCGGCGCGACTCCGTGGTCGTCGCGCTCGGCGGCCGCGAACGCCCGGGCCACGCGCAGGCGGGTCGAGTCCGTCGGCGGGCCGTACCACGCATCCAGCGTCGACTCCACCCACGGAAGCTCCCGGTCGGTGTGGCACGCCGTGCACGCGTTGGGTGCATCGGCGGCGAGCGGGCGGGGGATCCGGAAGCCGTGGTCGCGCCGGTCGTCGACCTGCATGAAGGTGGTGACGGGCATGTGGCACGCGACGCACGCCGAAGCCTCGGTCTCCTGCTCGTGCCGGTGGTGCCGAGGCCCGTCGAACACGTCGGCTGCGTGGCATCGCGTACAGAGGGCGTTTCCGACCGCGCGCAGCCCCGCCGTGTGCGGGTCGTGGCAATCCACGCAACCGACGCCTTCGCGGTACATCCGGCTCTGCAGGAAGGAGCCGTAGACGAACACCTCTTCGCGGACCTGTGCGTCGACGTGGTAGAGCGGCGAGCGCGGCAGGCTCAGCCGGTACGAATCGGCGAAGGCGGCGCCCGCCTCCCGCTCGGCGATCGGGGTGCGGTGGGCGTGACAGGCGGCGCACTGCTCCACGTCCCGCCGGTCACCCACCGGAATTACCCGCCGGGCCGTCGACGCCCCGGCCGCGCGGACCCAGCCGCCGTCCGTCGGGCCTTCGAGATGCACCGGGAAGCCCAAGGCGACCGGCGCGCGCCCGTCGCCGTCCGTCGCGCCGTCGGTCTCCGCGGCCCACGCCAGGTGGGCCGACGCCGGGCCGTGGCACGCTTCGCACGAGACGTCGATCTCGGACCACGTCGTGGCGTACCGGTCGGCGTCGGCGTCGTAGCCCTTCACGAGCTTCGTGGAGTGACAGTCGGCGCACATCCGGTTCCAGTTCTGGGACGGACGCGTCCAGTGCAGGACGTCGTCGGCGTCGATCGGCTCGTCGCCGTAGAGGTGGAACCAGCGCTGTCCGCCTTCCGCGGACGGACGGGCGTCCCAGCTCCACGGGAGCCGCTGGAGCCGGCCCGGTTCGGTCTCGACCAGGTACTGCTGGAGGGGCCGGACGCCGAAGGTGTAGAGGACCTCGAAGTCCCCGGGCGTGCCGTCGGCTCCCGCCGTCCGGACCCCGAAGCGCCCGTCCCGCCGGACGAGCCGCGTCTCGCCGTCGGCCCGCACGAGCGTCACGTCGCGGAAGTCGCCGAGGACGGTCTCGGGTGTCGCGTGGTCCATGGAGCGGTCGTGGTCCGAGCCCGACCACGCCGCGACGACCTCGGCGTGGCAGGGGGAGCACGACGCGCCCCCCACATAATCGAGCGTGGGATCGGCCGCCGTGGGGGCACACGCGGTGAGGACCACCCCGCACGCTCCGAGCCACGCCCCTGTCCGTCGCATCGTGTGCTTCGGTCCTCCGCTACCGTCGAACGATCTCGGCCACCTCGATCGAGCCACCGTACCTCAGGTGCGGGTGCCCGCCCGCGACGGCCGCCGCGGTGGGCATGTCCGTCGCGGTGATCAGGAAGTAGCCGCCGAGGCGCCGATCGGCGAGGGACGGTCGTACGGGGGTCGCGGCCGGAGCGGGCACCTCGGGGCCCAGGAGCACGCGCGCCTCCCCGAGCTCCTGGCCGCGGATCGGCGTGCCCGTCGCCGCGACGTCCCGCATCCAGGAACCGTATTCGGCGGCGATCGCCTCGACGGGGACCGACGGGTCGGCGTCTCCGTGCTCCCACACGAGGAGCATGTGGGTCGGGGCGACCGGGACCGCCGGCGTCGCGCCCGCCGAGGCGCGCCCCGCTCCCCAGCCGGCCACGAAGACGACCACCGCGGCCGCCAGCCGCGGCAGCCAAGGGAGCCCCGCGCGCGGGCGACGACCGGCCGCAGCCGGCCAGCCGTCCGCATGCAGTCGCTCCACGACGCGGTCCTCGAGATCCGCCGGAGCCGTTCGGTCCACGTACAGCGCCTCCATCCCCTCGATCGGGCGATCGTGCCCGGAGTCCTCAGGTCGTGACATAGTCCTCTCCCAGCAGCTCCCGCATGCGGCGTCTGGCGCGCGAGAGCTGGCTCTTGGATGTGCCGGTGGAGATGCCGAGCTCCTCGGCGATTCTCCGGTGCGGAAGGCCCTCGACGTCGTGCAGGACGAGGACCGTTCGAAAGCCCCGGGGGAGCGCGCGCAGCGCACGCTCGAGATCCAGGCGGCCGGCGGGCCCGGGTCGGTCGGTCGGCCCGACGCCCGCGACGCGGGTCGACGCGCCGAGCTCGACGCCCAGTCGCTCGATCTTGCGCCGGTCGGCCCCCGCGCGTCGCGCCTCCTCCCAGGCACAGCGCGACGCGATGGCGAAGAGCCACGTCTTCAGCGAAGACCGCCGCTCGAAACGGGCGAGCGACCGGAGCGCCCGGCTCCACGTCTCCTGGACGAGCTCGTCGGCGTCGGCATCGACGCCGGCGGTGAGCCGGAGAGCGAAGCGCCACAGCGCGTCGGCGTGCCGCCGATAGAGCGTGCGGAACGCTCCCTCGTCGCCCTGCAGCGTGCGCTCGATCAGCTCCGACTCGTCCGCGTCGCTCACCGCGATCCGGGCTCGGGAGCGAAGTCGGGGACGATGATCATCATGTTGGAGAGCGGCGTTCCGGGGTCGACCACCAGCGCGGCCTCCGTCGACGGGGTGCCGCCGAGGCCCAGATCGGAGTCGGTCAGGTAGGGATAGTAGATCATCAGGTGCGGCCGCCACGCGCCGACGGGGCGCCCGTCGTCGGAGATCAGGCGCTGCCCCGGCGACATCATGTACGACATGGCCGGCCGGGCGGGAAGCCTGAACCGTCCGGTGCGGAGCCCCTCCGCGATCTCCGCCTCGATCGATGCCGCGCTCTCCCCGCGGTGCCACAGCTCCATCTGGCGCAGATGGATCGGCAGAACCGTCCGGCTCCCCTCCTCGTCGAAGCAGTGCGGCTCCAGGCTCTCCGGCCAGCTCCGTGCCACGTAGCACGTGACGCCGTTGGTGCCCTCGCGTCCCACCTCGAAGCCGTCGCCGTTCCAGAGCAGGACCGTCGCATCGTCGGAGACCCTCGGCGGGGCGGCGCTGAGCGCCAGCGCGACCTCCAGATCGGGATCGAGGACGCTCCTCGGACCGGCGCGGCCGGATTCGACGCCCTGGGCGGAGACCGGGAGCGGCACCAGCGCGGCGACGAGGAGCGCGAGGACCGAGGAGCGCGGAGGCGTGGGAAGCGTGCAGGCGAGTCTGCTCATCGGTCGGCTCCGGCGTCGAAGGCGTGGGGCATCGTCACCGTGGAGTGGCACGAGACCGCCGGGGGGTTGCACGAACGGGAGAGCGTGCCGGCGTCGCGCCCGCTCGCGTCTTGCCAGACATTACGCACGGCGTAATATTCGCTCGACGTAATATTACGATCGACGTAGCAAGAGGGAGTCACGTCCATGCCCGAAGAGAACGGCGGTCCGCTCACCCCCGTCGTCTTCCACGCCCTGCTGGCGCTCTCGGAGGGTCCGCTGCACGGCTACGCGATCATGCAGCGGGTCGAGGACGCGTCGGGCCAGGCGATGGGGCCCGGCACGATCTACGGGGCGCTCCGGCGCCTCACGGACGCAGGGTGGCTCGAGGAGACGGATGCGGCCGGAGGCGGAGATGCCCGACGCGGTCGGGCGTTCTCGCTCACCGGCGCCGGGCGGGAGGCCCTCGCCGTCGAGGCCCGCAGGATCCGGCGACTCGCCGGGCTCGCGGAGATCCGCCGACTCGCGGCGGAGGTGTGACGTTGGCCGTGCTGCGACGGGCGCTCGTCACCGTCTCGGTGGCGGCGTACCGGGTGCTGCTCCTGCGCTACCCGCGGGCGCAGCGCGAGCGGTACGGAGACGAGATGCTCGAGGTCTTCGCCGCCGATGCGCGGGCGAAGTCGGAGCGTGCGGGTCTCCCAGGGCTCGCCGGGGTGTGGTGGAAGACGCTTCGGGACGCGGCGCGGCCGCTTCCGGGGCCGGTTCAATCGGTCGGACAGGGGGAGGAGGGGAGGACGATGAGGGGGACTTCGATGAGTGGCTGGACGGAGGATCTGCGTTACGCGTGGCGCTCGCTCGTGCGCGAGCCGCGCTTCACCGCGGTGGTGGTCGGGGTGCTCGGCGTCGGGATGGCCCTCAACGCCCGGCGTTTG
>CALJLC010000035.1 GCA_937982605.1 uncultured Gemmatimonadales bacterium
CGTCGACAACCTAGACCGCGCCGCGCGGCGCGATCAAGTCGGGGGCCGACCTTCATCGCTCCGCTCCGAGCTCGGAGAGAGCTTCGTCGACCTGCGCGCCCAGGGCGGCGCTGAAGAGATGCCGGTTCTCGAGGAACCAGTCTGCCCAGGACGGCGTGCGCAGATGGTCCTTCAACGTCGCCTTGTACGCCGTCCACATCTGGTGGTCGAGCGTGCCGACGCGGTGGGCGTACTGCAGGTTGCCGAAGTGCCGGTAGACCGCGGTCATGTAGGCGTCCCACCGCACGCGCTCGGAGGCCGACAGCGCGCCCGGATCCCGCTCGGCCCGGGCCAGGAAGTCCGCGAACTCGCTGTCGCGAAAGGCGTGCTCCAGGAGGCGGATGCTGTTCTCCACCATGGAGTTGAACGACGCGGCCTGGACGGACTTGGTGTTCTGGACGAGCTGTCGGCCCAGGTAGATCAGGGAGATGACCACGCCGATGGCCCCGACGAACTCCCCGAGGTTCCCCAGATCCTGTAGCAAGCGTGCCCCCGCTCAATCTTCCCCGTTCGGCTCGGAAAGATACTTCACGTACGCCGCGAGTCTTCCCCCCTCGGAGGACTCCCGACTCCGGGCCAGCCGCCGGATCACCGTGGCGTAGTGGAGGGAGGAGCCGACCAGGAGCGCGGTGCCCAGCACGAACACCCAGAGGGGGGGAGTGCGACCGACGAGCGGCACCGCCGCGAAGCCGATCGCCACCACGAGCTCGAGCAGGACGCCCGGAAGGATGCCGATGCCCACCCGCAGACCCGAGCGCGCCTTGAGCGCCCCCGACAGGGCCAGCAGCGCCGCCATCAGGAAGGCGAGCGCGGTCAACCCACCAGCTCGTCCACGAGAAACAGGTCCGTGAGTACCGCGCGCAGGTGGATATTGGCGTTCAGGTCGTCGACCAGCCGGGAGCTGACGGCGTCCTGGGCGGAGACGAGCCGCACGGCGGCGAGCGCCGCGCGCGCGTCGGCGCGTACGACGTCGACCATCTCGTCCCAGAGAGCGCGCCCCCCCGCGGCGCCCTCGGCCGCCACCGCCACCGCCTCCGGAAGGCCGTCGAGCGCGGCTTCGATGCGGGCGAGCACGTCGCGCAGCTCGGCGCCGCTCTTCGCGCCCCGGTCGGAGGCGAGCCCCTGGGCCGCGTATCCGAGGAAGAACTCATAGCTCTTCTCGATCGCGTCGATGCGCGATCGTACGTCGTCGATGGCCGTGGCCACGGCGAGCTCCGGTCGGGGATCAGTCGTCGCGGCGGGCGCTGACGGAGGCGTCGGCGAGCGCTCCGGTGCCGCCCTCGGAGGGCGTGCCCCCGGAGACCTTCCACTCGGACGGATCGAAGTGCTCGAGGTACTCGTCCCGCCCGATGAAGCCGTTGATCATCGACCACAGCATCCAGCGCTTCTCGGGACGCACCGCGAAGTAGATGTGCGCGGCCACGAGGACGATCAGCGAGACGCCCGCGAGCCCGTGCACGACGTACATCACACCCCACACGGTGTCGTTGAAGAGGTAGGGGTTCCGCGTCCAGAAGGGGGTGTCGATCCGCACCATCATGAGGACGCCCGTGCCGATCGCGGCCAGCGTCGTCACGACGATCGCGTGATGGTACATCCGGTGATCGAAGGCGTACTTGCCGCCCTTGGGCGGCGCGGGCGCCCTGGCCGACAGGACGTGCCGGAGATGCGCCATGCCCTCGGCCACGTCGATGCGGAACATCGACCAGAAGTCCTGCCACCCGAGCGCGTGGATGATGTGATACACGACGGTGGCGATGAGGAGCACGCCGGCCTGCCAGTGCAGCTCGACCCAGTTGAACTGGAGGCCGATCACCGGCACGAAGGCCGTCACGAGCAGCGTGAGCATGGCCAGCGCCATCACCC
>CALJLC010000036.1 GCA_937982605.1 uncultured Gemmatimonadales bacterium
CGGGCGCCTCGGCCCGCGCCGACACGTCAGGGCCGTCGAGCGCGGCCACGGCCGCCACCGGCTCGGGCTCCGCAGCCGCCGGCGCCTCCGTCGGGCGCGGTTCGGCCTCGGCCGAGTCGGCGGCGCGCGCCGCTTCGAGCTCCGCACCGGTCCAGACGATGCCCGGTGCGTGCGCGTCGAGGCGCAGCATCGGACCCGTGGCTCCGTCCTCGCCCCGCCGACTCGGGCGCAGCGCGTCGAGCCGCGCCGTGTACTCCCCGAGCTTCATCGGCACGCCGATCGACCAGAGCTTGGCGATCGACCGCGAGAGGGCGTTCAGGCCGGCCCCTCCGTGCGGGTCGAGCGCCACGGCGGTGTGGTCCCGACCCTCGAGGATCCGGTCGATCGCGCCCGTCACGATCGCGCGCGGACCGTGCTCGATGAAGACGCGCACGCCGTCGGCGTACGCCTGCTCGATCGTCTTCGGGAAGTCGACCGGCTCGATCGCCTGACGGGTGATCGCGTCGGCCGCGGCCTCGCGCGTCGGTACGTACGCCCGGTTCAGCGCGTTCGTGTAGAAGCGCACGTCGGCCACGGGGCGGGTCGACCGCGTGTGGATCCGATGCCACGTCTCCTCGAAGGGCGCCAGCGGGGCACAGTGCACCACCATGTCGAGCCCGAGGTCGATCGCCCGGGTCCGGCCCACCCGCTCGACCACGCGCGCGCACCCCTCGGCGTCGCCCCCGATGACCACGTCCTCGTAGTGGTGGATGACCGTGACGTAGACCCGGTCCTCTCCCTCCATCGCCTTCTCGATCGACTCGAGCGGCGCGGCGATCCGGTAGTTGCGCCAGCGCGGCCGCTCGCCCTCCGGGAGGTTCCAGAAACGGGCGGCGGCCCGGCACTCCCCGGTGAGCTGGTTCACGTACATCTCGGAGTCGTCGATCTCCTCGAGCATCCGGTCGAGGTCGTGCCAGACGCCGAAGGCCATCAGCGAGTTGGTCTCGCCCGAGGAGAGCCCGAGCGCGGCGTGGGGCTTCATGCCGAGGATGCCCCGCGTCAGCTCCGTGTGCGCCTGGCAGACGAACGAGGAGCCGGTGAGCTGGGTGGCGGGAGAGAACGACGTGATGTCGTCCCCGTACAGCGTCGCGGCCAGTTTCGGCGTGCCGCGGAAGCGGAGCGAGAGGTTGTGGCCGATGCGCGGGAACGCCAGGAGGAGGTCGCGCGCGGCGCCCGGGTAGGCCGCCGCGGCGCCGGTGTAGCAGAACGCGATCTCGCCGTGCGGCCGCCCCTCTCCGAAGAAGACGCCCGGCGCGGCCGGGGCGTGTCCCTTCCGCAGCCCGGAGGCCACCCACGGCACCAGGCGCTCGATCTCGGCGTCGTCGCGCCCCACGAAAGCCACGCGCACGCGGCCCACGAAGCCCTCGCGGAAGCGGTCCAGCTGGCCGGCCAGAGCCTCCCGTGAATCGGCCGCGAAGAAGCGCATGACGGGCGCCTCGACCGGTACGATCGTCTCGGCGGGCCGCGAGGGCGACACCAGCCCCACGCTCGAGCGGAGCCCCAGGTACGACGTCGCCGAGACCCGCGTGTGGACCGAGTCGAGGCGGCGCGGCGCGGGCCATGCTCCCGCCGGGTCGAGGCGTGCGCCGAGGTGGCTCGCCACCGCGCCGACGGCCACGTGCAGCAGCCCCGCGGCTCCGTGCGCGTGGCCGAACCGGGCGGTGACCTCGCTCTCTCCGGAGTCCGGATCCAGCCCGAGCTCCACCACGCCCTCCTCGAAGGCGTCGAGCACCTCGTCCACCGAGGCGACCACCGGGCAGCCCCGCTGCACCGCGTCCTCCTCGCGCATGAGCAGCAGCGCGACGGCGGCGTCACCGGGGCGCTGCCGGTCGGGGGGCAGCACCGCCTCCGCCGCCGCGACGTGGGCGGCTTCGTGCGAGAAGTCCGACGCGCCGACGATGGCCGAGTCGATCTCGCCGGCCTGCAGCGCCCGGATCGCGAGCTTGAGCGCGTCGAGCCCCGACAGCTCCTCGCTCGCGACCGTGAAGCCCGGCGCCCTCCAGTCCTGCTGGGCATGGACGCGGTTGGCCGGGATGTTGGGCATGCATCCGATGACGCCGGCCGCCGTGAGGTGTCGGGCCGCACGGCCGTTGGCCTCCCGCCACCGGTCCAGGTCGACCTCCCCGCCGACGAGCTCGCGCAGGCGGACGCGCAGTCCGTGGCGGGCCGCCTGCGGATCGACGCACATGCCGATGTACACGCCGGTGCGGTCGGGGTCGACCCCGTCCACCTGGCCCAGCGCCTCCTCGACGACCGCCAGAATCGACGTCTGCTGCGCGAGGCTCTCCTGCAGGTCGTTCGGCGGGAAGCCCAGCCGCTTCATCGGCAGCTCGATCTGGCCCACCCGCGTGCTCAGGCGAGCGCGCGGGCCGACGACGCGGCGCACGAAGTCGTCCAGACCGACGGTCTCCCCGGCGATCACGCCGATGCCCGTGATCGCGATCGGCCGCGACCGGAGATCGGCCGGGCTGGGCAGGACGGACCGGTCGAAGTGCGGTGCCGTCCCCGTCCATTCCTCGACGATCAGGTGCGCGTTGTTGCCACCGAAGCCGAAGTTCGAGATGGCGGCCCGGCGCGGCCCCTCGGAGCGCCACTCTTCGGCCTCGGAGAGGAGGCGGAAGCCCTCGGCGGCGATGGCGTCGAGCGGCTCGTCGCACGGCGTGGGAGGGAGGAGGCCCGCCTCGAACGACCCGAGCACCTTGAGCAGGCTCGCCACGCCCGACGCGGTGATCGGGTGTCCGATGTTGGCCTTGAGCGAGCCGAGCACGGGCTTGGGCGCGTCCCCGAAGAGCTCCACGAGGGACTGGAGCTCCACGGAGTCGCCCCGGGGGGTCCCGGTCGCGTGGCACTCGATGAAGGCGACGTCCGCCGGTGACAGGCCGGCCCACGCGTACGCCGAACGCATGGCACGGAGCTAACCCTCGAGGGCGGGCGCCAGGAAGCCGCTCTGACGGCCGTCGTTCGAGAGCCCGATGCCCCGGATGACCCCGAAGATCCGATCGCCGTCGCGCACCGCGTCGTCGAGCCGCTTGAGCGCCACGAGCCCGGCACCCTCGGCGGGCAGGAGCCCGTCCGCGCCCTTGTGCAGCGGACGGGAGCGCCCGCTGGGGCTGAGCGCCTGGCGCGCGGTGAAGCCGAGGTGGATGAAGAGCGGATCGGCTCGCGCGACGCCACCGGCCAGCATGAGATCGGACTCGCGGTCCTGGAGGCGCCGGCAGGCGATCTGGATGGCGTACAGCGAGGAGGCACACGCGGCGTCGAGCGCGAAGACGTCACCCCCGAGGCCGAACGCCTTCGCCACGATGTGGGCGGGGCCGCCCGAGGAGAACCGGTTGCGCGGGTCCGAGACCGATCCGACGCGTCCCGGCCGCGGGGCGTCCTTCCCCTCGCCGAGCCAGAAGTCCTCGACGAAGCGGGTATGCTCGACGGTCGGGTAGCTCAGGTTGCCGACCACCAGACCGGACCCCGGCGGCGGCGTTTGCACGCCCGCCTCCGAGAGCGCCCGGCGCGCGCAGCGGAGGAGCCACTGCGTGAGCGGGTCGAGGCGGTCGGCGGCATCGACCCGATCGGCGTACTCCGCCGGGTCGAAGACCTCGTCGAAGCCGCGCACGTAGCCGCCGCGGTTCGAGACGACGTATTCGCGACCCGGGCCCGGCGACCGCTCGGCGAGCAGCCGTCGCGAATCGAGCCCCCACGCCCGCTCGGGCGCCTCGTCGATCAGGACGCGGGCGTCTCGGACCGCATCGAAGAGCGCGTCGGGGTCGAGAGCGCCGGGCAGGACACACGCCCGCCCGACGATCGCGATCGGCTCGAAGACGGGTCCCCTCACGCGCTCTGCGCTTCGAACTTCACTTCGCGGAGCTCCGCGACCAGATCACCGTCCTCGGTGGCGAGCACGAAGTCGAAGAGCGTGCCGGCTTCGGTGCGTCGCGCGCGGAAGGCCGAGCGGAGCCGCTCCGGAATCGACTCGAGGCGGTGCACGATCATCGTGCCCATGCTCTGCAGCTTCTGGAGCGCGCCGGCCTTGTGGTGGGTCCACAGCTCACCGAGGTGGAGCAGCCCCTCGAAGGCCGCCGGGTCGAAGCCGATGGCGAAGCCCTTCGGAGGCCAGCCGAGCGAGGAGGCGCTGCGCAGCAGCGCCATGCCCCCCTCCTCGGAGACGCCCTCCAGGTCGACGATCGAGCGCCGGTCCGCCGCGGTGCCGAGCACGGTCTCGTACGCGGCCTCGGCCTCGAACGGCCAGGGCTCCAGCCCGCCCGAGGGGACGGAGACCGGGGCCTGCGCGTCGGTGACGTCGTAGCGGATCCGCGTCTCGTGCCGGGCCTGGCCGGCGGCGTCGCGGAAGATCAGGCGATAGCCGGGGATCGCGGCCACGATCGGGTGCACCTCGACCGTGTTGCCGGC
>CALJLC010000037.1 GCA_937982605.1 uncultured Gemmatimonadales bacterium
CCAGCCCATCACGGAGTGGTGCGACGCGCGGGCGCTGGACGTGGAGGGGCGTCTGCGCCTCTTCCTCAAGGTCTGCGACGCCGTCGCGTACGCGCACCGCGGGCTGGTGGCGCACCGGGACCTCAAGCCCAGCAACATCCTGGTCACCGGCGACGGCGAGCCGAAGCTCCTCGACTTCGGGATCGCCAAGCTGATGGACGCGGTGGCCGAGAGCGCCGAGAGCGGTGATGCGGTGACCCGCACGTACGGGGTCATGACACCGGCGTACGCCAGTCCCGAGCAGGTCTCGGGCGAGCGCGCCGGCGTGTCGGCGGACACCTACTCGCTCGGGGTGCTCCTCTTCGAGCTCCTCTCCGGCAAGCTCCCCCTGGAGACGCGAGGCCTCACGCCGCCGCAGCTCGTGACGCGGGTCACCCAGGAGGTCCCGCCCACGCTCAGCTCCGTGACCGACGGCGAGCGCCGTCGGCGGCTGTCCGGCGATCTCGACGTGATCGTCTCCAGGGCGCTACGCAAGGAGCCGGAGGCGCGCTACGCCTCGGTCGACGCCCTCGCCGAGGACATCCGCCTGCACCTCGAGGAGCTGCCCATCCGGGCACGGGACGACGACTGGCGCTACCGGGCCGGCAAGGCGGTCCGCCGGAACCGGGGCGTCGTGAGCGCGGCGCTGCTGATCCTCCTGCTCGGCGTGACCTTCACCGTCAACACGGTCGTGCAGGCACGGGCGCTCGCCCGCGAGCGCGACCGGGCCGAGGCCGAGCGCGCCTCCGCCGAGCGCGTGAGCGACTTCCTCGAGCAGCTCTTCAGCGAGGCCGACCCCAACGCCGCGTCCGCCCGGGACGTGACGCTGCGGGACGTCCTGGACCGGGGCGCGGACGAGGTGACGACCGGGCTCGCCGAGGAGCCCGAGACGCGGGCCACGCTCGCGGCGCTCATCGGGCGGGTCTACAACTCGCTGGGCGAATACGACGCGGCGCTGCCGATGGTGGACACGGCGGTCGCCGTGCGCCGGCGCCTCGACGGAGACCCGGCCGACAAGGGCGACGCCTATCTGGAGCGTGGCGTATGGGCGTACAACATGGGCCGGTACGAGGAGGCCCTCGCCTGGTTCGACACGGCGGTGTCGCTGCACCGGGAGGGGGACGGCGCGTCTCACGCGCTCGGCGGCGCGCTCTCGTGGCTTGCGGTGACGTACGCAGCCGACGGCGAGATTGCGACGGCCGAGACGCTGATGCGCGAATCGGTGGCGGTGCATCGGAGCGTCGAGGACGGCCCGAGCGAGGACCTGGCGGTGGCGCTCAAGAGCCTCGAGGACGTGCTGCGGGACGTCGGCAAGATCGACGAGGCCGTGACCGTGGGGTACGAGGCGCTGGCGATGTGCCGGGAGGTCTTCGGGGACGACCACCTCGAGACCGCCCACGCGCTCAACCAGCTCGCCAGCTCCCTCGAGGACGCGGGGCGGGCGGAGGAGGCGATCCCGCTGGTGGAGGAGGGGCTCGCGATCCGGCGCGCCGCCTTCGACGGACCGCACGTGGAGATCGCGGCCAGCCTGGGCAACCTCGCCAACATGCTGGGCGCGGTCGGGCGACGTGACGAGGCTCTGGTGCCCCGGCGGGCGTCGGTGGCCATGCTCCGGGAGCTCTTCCCGCCGGACCACCCGTACGTGGCCGGGTCGACGACGTCGCTCGGCACGGTGCTGCTCCGCGCCGACTCGCTCGAGTCGGCCGAGCCGGTCCTGCTCGACGGGCTCCGCTGGTCGAGGCAGGCGTTCGGAGAAGGTCACCCCGTCGTCGCCAACGCCCTGGCGTCGCTCGGCACCCTCTACCGCCGCACGGGTCGACTCGCGGCTTCGGCGGCGTCTCACGAGGAGGCGTACGCGGCGCGCCTGGCCGCGTACGGGGAGGACCACTGGAACGTGGCCGCCTCGGCGCTGGAGCTCGGGAGGACGTACGACGAGATGGATCGGGACGGGGACGCCGAAGCGAGGCTGTCCGAAGCGTACCGGATCCTCGACGAGAGCTTCGGCCCCGAGGACGATCGGACGGTCCGGGCACGGGACGCGCTGCGGGCGCACTACGAACGGCGAGGCCTCCTCGACCGGGCGGCCGCCCTCGCGGGGAGCTGAGCCCCAGGGTCACCACGCACGGAGACCCCGCGGACCCGAAGGTCCGCGGGGCCCGGTCCGCCCGGCACCGCCCCGCGCCTCACCGAGGGGCGGCGACCGGTCGGGACTTCAGCGGAGCCCGGTGAGCGGTCGGAATCCTCGCCGGCCGACGACCCAGATCTCGTCCACGTACCCGTCGCGGTCGTAGTCCAGGACCTCGGCGACGTCCCCGCCGCCCATCGTCACCACCAGGACCCGGCCGAAGCCGCGCCCGGGAACCCAGTGACCCCGCAGCGCGCCGCGCAGGCCCGCGTCATGTCCGGCGTCACGGATCAGCCGGACGGTGCGGTGCCCCAGCAGGTGGCGCAGGTCGTTCCCGTTCATAAAGCCGCGGTACGGCCGATTCGAGACGACCCGGAAGCGGACCGCCCGGTCCCAGTCGACCCGCACCCACGCCGCGCGCGGGCGATAGCGAGGATGGTTTCGGCTGCTGTACACGACCCGGGTGTGGCCCACCCGGTGACGGGGCGCGGCGCGGTGGATGCGCTCGACACGCGGAGTCACCACGCGACCCGGTGCGCGCACGGGCTCGAGCCGTTCGACGGGACCACGGTTCCGGTCCGCGTTGCCGCTGCGGGACCGCTGGGCTTCGACGTCACTGGCGCCGATCAGGACGGCGCCGACGAGAATCGTCGTGAGTTCGCGTTTCATGGTGTGCCTCCCCTGTTCGTGCGGGCCCCTGGCCCGCGGCGAGCGGGGGCGGAGGGAACCTCCCTCCGGACCCACGACGGCTTCGGCCGCCCGTCCGCTCGACCAGGGTAGAATGCACCGGGCATGCCAGAGGGTGCGATGAGCGTAAGACGTTGGAGCGCATGACGTTGGCGTGCAGTCGCGCACGACGAAGTGTCCCCTGGAGAGGACATTTCAGCGTCTCCGGGCAGCGCCGCGCGGTGCGGCGCGCGGCGACGGATCCGACCGGTCGGCCAACCCTTCCGCGGACCGTCGCATCCATTACGATACCGCGGCTCGACTACGGCTGTAATCCAGGAAGGATCGACCCTTGGAAACGACACAGGCACGGGGCCTCGACATCGAGGCCGTCCAGCAGATGATCCAGCAGGAGAGCGCCTTCGTCGAACGTCTCCTCGGCGAGATCGGCCGGGTGGTCGTCGGCCAGCGCACGATGGTGCAGCGGCTGCTCATCGGGCTCCTGGCCGACGGTCACGTGCTCATGGAGGGAGTGCCGGGCCTGGCCAAGACGCTCACCGTCAAGACGCTCGCCCAGGCGATCGACACGACGTTCCGGCGTCTCCAGTTCACGCCCGACCTGCTCCCGGCCGACCTGGTCGGGACGCTCGTGTACGATCCGAAGGACCAGGAGTTCAAGACCAAGCAGGGCCCGATCTTCGCCAACATCATCCTGGCCGACGAGATCAACCGATCGCCGGCCAAGGTCCAGTCCGCGCTGCTCGAGGCGATGCAGGAGCACACGGTGACGATCGGTGAGCGCAGCTACCCGCTGCCGTCCCCGTTCCTCGTGCTGGCCACGCAGAACCCGATCGAGCAGGAGGGCACGTACCCGCTCCCCGAGGCCCAGGTCGACCGCTTCATGCTCAAGCTCGCGGTCGAGTACCCGACCGGTGAGGAGGAGCTGCAGATCATGCGCCGCATGTCGACCGGCTCGCCCGAGCCGGTGCGGCCGGTGGTCACGCCCGAGGAGATCCTGCGTGCCCGCAGGGCGGCGGAGATGATCTACATGGACCAGCAGGTCGAGCGGTACATCGTCGACCTCGTCCTCGCCACGCGCGACCCCGCCGCGTACGGCATGGAGGACCTCGTGGATCTGATCGGCTTCGGGGCCTCCCCGCGCGCCACGATCTGCCTGGCGCGGACCGCGCGCGCGCACGCCTTCCTCGAGCGACGCGGCTTCGTCACCCCCGACGACGTCCGTGCCATGGCGATGGACGTGCTGCGGCACCGGGTGCTGGTCACGTACGAGGCGGAGGCCGAGGAGGTGACGCCGGAGGACGTCGTGCGGCGCATCCTGGATCGCGTCGAGGTGCCGTAGGGAGGCCGGGTCGTCCGATGATCCCGCGCGAGATCCTCAAGCAGGTACGGCGGATCGAGATCTCGACCCGAGGCCTCGTCAACGAGGTCTTCTCGGGAGAGTACCACTCCGTCTTCAAGGGTCGCGGCATGAATTTCGCCGAGGTCCGGGAGTACCAGTACGGAGACGACATCCGCAGCATCGACTGGAACGTCACGGCGCGCAGCGGGACGCCGTTCGTGAAGGTCTTCGAGGAGGAGCGCGAGCTCACCGTGATGCTCCTCGTCGACGTGAGCGC
>CALJLC010000038.1 GCA_937982605.1 uncultured Gemmatimonadales bacterium
GGTACACGGACGAGAACGTCCCCGAGCCGATGAACTGGCAGTGGAATCCGGACGTGACGGTGCGCACGAACGGCATCATGGAGAAGTGCTCCTTCTGCATGCAGCGCATCCGTGACGCGGAGAACCGCGCCGCGCTCGAGGAGGGCCGTCCGGTGCGCGACGGGGAGATCGTCCCGGCGTGTCAGCAGAGCTGCCCGGCCGAGGCGATCGTCTTCGGCAACCTCAGGGATCCGGAGTCCCGGGTCTCGCAGATGGTCGCGAACGAGCGCACCTACCGGGTGCTCGACGAGCTCATCAACACCCAGCCTGCCGTGAACTACCTGAAGAAGGTCACCTTCCACGAAGTCTCGGAGGGGCACTGATCATGGCCGTCGGAACGAGAGAGCGCGGCGCGCTCACGCATCCGGACGTCACGCGGCTCGACGACGTCAACCGCGACGTCCTCAAGATGCTCTCCCGGCCCGGCAAGGGCTGGTGGGCGCTCTTCGCGATGTGCTTGGGGGGCGTCGGGATGTTCCTCGGCGCCTGGTTCTGGCAGATCTACAAGGGAATCGGGGTCAGCGGCCTCATGTCCCCGGTCGGGTGGGGCGTCTACATCACGACCTTCGTCTTCTGGGTCGGTATCGCGCACTCGGGCACGCTGATCTCGGCGATCCTCTTCCTCTTCCGCGCACCGTGGCGGCAGTCGATCTATCGCGCCGCCGAGGCGATGACGGTGTTCGCGGTCATGACCGCGGGGCTCTTCCCGCTCATCCACGTGGGTCGCGTGTGGCACGCGTACTGGCTCGTCCCGTACCCGAACTCGCGCTTCCTCTGGCCGAACTTCAAGTCTCCGCTCGTCTGGGACGTCTTCGCGGTGACGACGTACTTCACCGTCTCGGCCGTCTTCTTCTACCTGGGCACGATCCCCGACGTGGCCGCCGCGCGTGACCGGGCCACGGGTCTGCGGCGCAAGCTGTACAGCGTGATCTCGCTGGGCTGGCAGGGGACCGATCGTCAGTGGCACCACTTCGGCAAGGCGTACATCTTCCTCGCCGCGCTCGCGACGCCGCTGGTGCTCTCGGTGCACTCGGTCGTTTCGTGGGACTTCGCCATGTCGATCGTGCCCGGCTGGCACGCCACGATCTTCGCTCCGTACTTCGTGGCCGGAGCCATCTTCTCCGGCATCGCCATGGTGATCACGCTCACCGTGCCGATGCGGAAGATCTTCGGGCTCGAGGCGTACCTGACGGTCAAGCACTTCGACGCGATGGCGAAGCTCTGCCTCTTCACGTCGCTGATCGTCTTCTACGCGTACCTCTCCGAGTTCTTCCTCGCCTGGTACAGCGGCGAGGAGATCGAGCGCCACGCGTTCTGGAACCGGCTCTTCGGCACCTACTGGTGGGCCACGTGGACGATGCTCGTCTGCAACGGCTTCGTGCCGATCATGCTCTGGTTCAAGCGCGTCCGGCACTCGATTCCCGCGCTCTTCGTCATCTCGATCTTCGTGAACATCGGGATGTGGTTCGAGCGCTTCGTCATCGTCGTGACGTCGCTCCACAACGAGTACGAGCCGTGGGCGTGGGGCGTGTACCGGCCCTCGGTGTTCGAGATGATGATCATGGCCGGCTCGTTCTTCTGGTTCGGCTTCTGGTTCCTCCTCTTCACGCGACTCCTGCCGCCGATCGCGATCCAGGAGCTCAAGGAGGTCCTGCCGGCTCCGATGCGAAAGAAGAAGTCCCCCGCCGCCGCGGAGGCCCACTGATGAGCGCGCATGGAATCCTGGCTTCGTACGAGTATCTCCCCTCGACGGTCGACGCGATCGAGAAGCTCCGGAAGGCCGGCTTCGAGGTGAAGGCGTACGCGCCCTATCCCGAGCACCACATCGAGCACGCGCTCGGCTACGACCAGAGCCCGGTCCGGGTGTGGACGCTCGTCGGCGGCCTCACGGGCACGGCCACGGGCTTCGCCTTCACGAGCTGGACGTCCGTGGACTGGCCGCTCGTGGTCGGCGGCAAGCCGATGATCTCCATTCCGGCCTTCGTTCCGATCGCCTTCGAGATGACCGTGCTCTTCGGCGCGCTGTCGACGGTGATCGGTCTCTTCATCCTCAGCCGGATTCCGAACGTGAAGCCCGCGGTCGTCTACGACCCCGAGTTCACGGCCGGACGTTACGGCGTCTACGTCGAGGCGGACGGTGCCCGCCTCGAGGAAGCGCGAAGGATCATGAACGCGGAAGAACCGGTCGAGCTGCGGGAGGGTGCCGCCGATGCGTGATTCCAGGCGCTGGACCCGCCCGCTCGTGGCGCTCCTCGCGCTCTCGACGCTCGGGGCGTGCAAGCCGCTCGACGACGGCATGGCGGCGATCTTCGGGCGGTCGATGCGCGACTCGCGCTCGTTCGACCCGTACGAGCACCCCATGCCCGCTCCCGAGAACTCGGTGGCCTTCGCCGCCGGGAACTGGCCGGCGGCCGACGGCGAGGTCAATCTCGGCCAGCCGGAGAGCGTCGCGATTCCGCCGTTCACCCAGTTCGACCTCGGGGTGCCGGGGGTGGGCGGGCCGACCATTCAGGGGCTGGTCAACCCGACGGACCCGACGTCGGCCGCATCGCTGGCGCGCGGTGAGGAGATCTACCTGCGCTTCTGCGTCGTCTGCCACGGCGAAGACGGAGTGGGCGCCAACGCCTACATCGCGGACAAGCACCCGCTGCTGCCGGCCTACAACCTCTCCGGAGCCACGGTGGCCGCGTACTCCGACCAGTACATCTACGCGATGGTCCGGGTCGGCCGGGGCCTCATGCCGGCCTACGGCCCGCGGATCGCGCACTTCGACCGCTGGCACGTGGTGAACTACGTGCGTCAGCTCCAGCGTGAAGCGGGGACCTACTGATGCATCACCACCACATTCCGTCGAAGATCCCGGTCCGGTATCTGCCCCGGGACCGCACGATGAACGCGGTCGCGGCCGGCATGTTCGTCGTGGGCCTCCTGGCATTCGTCATCCGGCTCTCGCAGGACTCGCTCTCCGCGTGGATCGCCTACGTCACGAACTGGATGTTCTTCTCGAGCATCGCCATGGGCAGCGTGATGTTCGCCGTGGTGACCTGGCTCGTGAAGGCGAAGTGGAACTGGTCCGTTCGGCGGGTGAGCCAGGCCGGTGCGGCGTTTCTGCCGTTCGCCTTCGTGCTCGTGCTGCCGATGCTGACCCTCGGGGAGGACTACTTCCCGTGGATCGAGATGATGGCCACGGACCCGATCGTCCAGAACAAGCGCGCCTACCTGAACCTCCCCTTCCTGATCACGCGGAACGTGGTCGGGCTGGCCGTGCTCTTCGGGCTCGGGTGCTACTTCGTCTACCTCGCCGTCCGACCGGACATGGGGCTCACCGAGGGTTCCGAGGAGGACGACGAGCAGCGCCGCTCCTGGCGTCAGAAGCTGACGCAGGGGTGGATGGGGCAGGAGCAGGAGGAGGTCCACAGCTACCAGAGGATGACGACGCTCGGCCCCGCCATGGCGCTGATCTACGCCCTGGTCATGACGATCGTCGCCTACGACTGGGCCATGTCGCTGGAGCCGCACTGGTTCAGCACGATGTTCGGCCCCTGGTACTTCATGGGCGCCTTCTGGGTGGGCGTCGCGGCGACCGGCCTGTGGAGCGTCTACCTGCGGGGCAAGCACAAGGACGTGGCCAACCACATCGGGCTGCAGCAGCGCCACGACCTCGGCAAGCTGACCTTCGCCTTCACGGTCTTCTGGGGCTACCTCTTCTTCTCCCAGTACATCGTGATCTGGTACGGCAAGCTGCCGTGGGAGCAGGCGTGGATCGTCCGCCGCTCCGGGATCACGTGGGGCGGCTACTCGACGCTGACCCTGGTGCTCTGCTTCCTGGTGCCGTTCATCGGGCTCATCGGGCGGAAGCCGAAGATGAAGCCGGGCATCTACGCCTTCTTCGCCTCGTGCATCGTCGTCGGCTTGTGGCTCGAGCGGTACGGCATGGTGGCTCCCTCGCTGCACCACGAGGGCGACCCGATCTTCACGGTGTGGCAGCCGCTGATCGGCCTCATGTTCCTGGGGCTCTATCTCGGCTCGGTGCGATGGTTCCTGTCGACGTTCCCGGTCATCCAGATCTGGCAGCCGATGGTGGACCCGGAGTCGCTCGAGGCCGAGCTGCCGGTGCCGACCGGAGTGGGTGCGGACTGACGGGAAACCCCGAGGGCGTCCGGACGTACACATAGCGAGGCCCTTCTGCGGGAAGGCGGAGGGGCCTCCCGCTTTTGAACCAGGTTTGGAGACATGCGCGCTACCGTCGCTGGAATCACTCGCTCCCGGACACGTGGACTGGCCGTCGTGGCGGCCGCCGGCCTCGTCGGCCTCGCGGCCGCGTGCGGGGGCACGCCTTTCGAGGTCATCGAGGAGCTCGAGTTCGCCCCCTCCCTGGGCATCGAGCTGGACTCGATGGAGCTGCTGCCCTCGGGCGTCTACATCCAGGACCTGGTCATCGGGCCGGGCAACACCGTCTTCCCGGTCTCCACGGCCAGGGTCCGCTACTTCGGCTACCTCGCCAACGGCAGCAACTTCGGCGACGGCGAGTTCACCTTCGAGCTGGGCACCGGCGCGGTGATCCCGGGCTTCGAGCTCGGGGTCCTCGGGATGAACCAGGGCGGCGAGCGGCGGATCATCATCCCGCCGAACCTCGGCTACGGAGAGGAGGAGCAGGGGCTGATCCCGGCCGGCTCCGTCCTGATCTTCGAGGTCGAGATGCTCGAGGTCTTCGGCGAGACGCCGGCGAACTGAACCCGGAGGCGACATGACGGACGGACTCTTCCGGAAGCTCAGAGCGGGCGCGCTCGTCGCCTCGGTTTCCGCCGTCGGGCTCGCGGCCTGCGGTGACTCGGTCGGTCCGGAGGTCGACTGGGAGACGATCGAGGGGGTCACCTTCGACCCCGCGCTCGGCATCGAGCTCGACTCCATGTACGTCACCGGATCGGGCGTCTACTGGGAGGACCGGGTCGCGGGCACCGGGGAGCCGGCCGTCTTCGGCTCCACGCCGTTCATCCGGGTTCAGAACTGGCTCGCTGACGGCACCTTCATCGCCGCGGACACCTTCGGCTTCCTGATGGGCAACAACCGGGTGCTTGCGGGACTCGAGGACGGGCTCGTCAACCAGAAGACCGGCGGCACGCGACTCATGATCATCCCGCCGACCCGTGGCTACGCGGGGCAGGCGCAGTACGACGAGGCGGGCAACGTGGTGATTCCACCCGGCTCCGTCCTCGTCTTCGAGGTCACCGTCGACTCGGTGAAGTAGCTCCCCGACGAACGAGCGGGCCACCCCTTCGGAGGGGTGGCCCGCGGTCGTTCAGCCCTCTCGGCGCTCAGCCGCCGTGACGGCGCAGCATCTCGCGCTGCATCTCCTCGCTGGCGAAGATCGCGATCTCGACACGGCGGTTGTTCTGCCGGCCGGCGTTGGTGTCGTTCGTGTCGATCGGCTCCATCTCGCCACGGCCGATCGCGGTCACCCGACCGGACTCGAGGCCGGCCCCGAGCAGGAAGGAACGGGCGGCATCGGCCCGGCGCTCGGAGAGCCCCTGGTTGTAGGAGGCTTCTCCGGTCGAGTCCGTGTGGCCCACCACGAGCACGTCCGTTCCCTCGTACTCCCGCAGCGACGCCGCGAGGTCACGCAGGTTCTGCTGGGCGACCGTGCGGAGGGTGGCCTGGTTCACGTCGAAGAGGATCCCCGAGTCGAACGTCACCTGGATGCCCTCGCCGACGCGCTCGACGGTCGCGTTGGGCAGCTTGTCCTGGAGGTCCTCCGCCTGCGCGTCCATGATCCCGCCGATGGCCGCACCCGCCGCGCCACCGATGGCGGCGCCGATGATGGCGCCCTTGGCCGAGCCCGAGGCGATCGCGCCGATCGCTGCGCCGGCGGCCGCTCCGCCCAGGGCGCCCGTCCGGAGGTTCGAGGAACAGGCGTGGAGGGTCAGCGCCAGGGCGAAGAGGGTGAAGATCCGGGGGAGGGGTCGTGACAGGGTGCGTGTGGTCATGAAGGGTTTCGGGGTTGGGCCGGCTCGACGGGTCCGGCGGAAGCGTTCGCGTGGCTCGAGCGCCGGGAGGGCGTCGAGCCTACGCCTGCAAGCTATGGGCCATTGGTACCCGGAAGCCGATCAGGGATCCCGGGGAGCGGGCGCGGACGGGAGCGACGCACGAATCGCCTCGGCGACGCGCCGGTACCCCTCCGGGGTCAGGTGGCCCCCCGGGCTGGTCCACATCGCCCGGGGTCTGCCGGTCCGGCGGAACGCCGCGTCCAGGTCGATGAAGGGGAGGCCGAGCACCTCGGCCGCGTCGCGCATCTCGTCCTTGCCCGGCACTCCCTCGCCGACGAGGGTCGCGTAGCGCTCGTAGGTGGGGAGATAGACCAGGTGGAGGCGCCCGCCCCACCCCTCGACATCGTCGCGTGCCCGCTCGAGCACGTCGGGGATGATCGTCACGGGCGACGTGGCCGGGGGGAAGAGCACGCCGAACCTCGTCAGCCGCCGGAGGCCGCGCAGACGCAGGACGTCGGACCCCAGGGCGGCCGGGCGCCCCGCCTCGGCCGGGCTCGGTCCCGCGGCGAGCAGGCTGTCGATCCAGCGGCCGTAGCCTCGGCTCACGGAGGCCGTGCGCGCCGCCAGCCCCTGTCGGTGCGTCGGGTCGAGGTACTCCGTCAGCCACGCCCTGCGTCGCTCCCCGCTGAGGTCGTAGCGATCGTTGCCCTCGAAGTAGATCCAGTACACGTCGCGCGCCCCGGTCAGCGCCCCGTACTCGCGCAGCGTGGCCAGCTGCTGGATCGGGCCCGATCCCTTGTTGCCGAGGTTCACCACACGGCGGTCCTCGCGCAGCACGCCGGCGATCTGGTCCTCCGCGACCACGCAGACGCCCTGGGTGAACGAGTCGCCGACGAGCAGCACGTCCGCGGGCTCGTCCCAGACCCCGTCCGGGTTGTTGAAGCCGAATCGGTCCGCTTCGAACGTCACCGTCACACCTCGCTCGCTGCACAGCACCGCGGTCACGCCTCCGGGCGCCGTCGTGACGGGGTTCGTGGGCACCGAGTCGATGAGCAGCGTCACGTCCTCGTCGACCAGGACGTTGCCGGGGACGGTCGGGTAGGCGCGCACGCCGTCGAGCCGGAGGGCGCGCGCCTGGTCGGCGATCGAGGCGCCGATGAGGAGCGTGCGCGCCTCCCGGTCCTGCGCCCGCAGGGCCAGCGTCGCGAAGGTCTCGGCGGCCAGGACCGACAGCACGACGGTCACCGCCAGCAGAGCGCTCGCCGCCTTCGTGCCGGGACTCCCCCGCCACAGGGTCAGCACGACCCACCCGACGACGCCGGCCGGCAGGAGGGAGTAGAAGAGGAGCTGATCGAGCCCGAGCCCCGTGCGTGCCCGCGAAAGCGAGACACCCAGGCCCGCGAGGGCGACGAGCCCCGTGGCCCCCAGGACGGAGGTCGCGGCCCGGACGAGCGCGGCCGGCGGAGCGGCCGGCCGCTCCTCGGTCATCGCCGTCCGTCCGGCACGCCGCCGCCCGCGAGCTGCAGAATCATCTGGACCCGTCGTGCTCGCAGCGCTTCGACCTCGTCCCCGAGTCCCGCGACCCGTTCGTCGGCGAAGGCGGTGGCCTGGTCGAGCCGCGCGCGAGCGTCGTTCACGAGGGGCTCGATGTGCCCGGCGACCTCGGCACGGATCCGGGCCTCGGCGGCCTGCACTTCCTGTCCCAGCTCACGGCGGAGGGACGCCGCAACGGCGGTCCCGAGGTTCGAGCTGACGCTGAGCGACGGGTCGGAGAGCGAGCCGGACAGACCCATGTCCAGCTCGACCCGCCCGATCCCGGCGAGCGTGCGGCGTACCAGATCCTGCGCCCACGCCGCCGACCCGATCTCCGGGGAGGTCGGACGGGTCGCACCGGGCGCGTCGGCCCAGCTCACCGTCTCGGAGATCCACCGCATGCGGGCGTCGAGGCGGTCGCCCTCGCGCCGGAGTGTGAAGGCGCTCTCTCCGAGCCCGAGGTCGAGCGCGCCGCCGAACGCGTCGATGGCGACCCGCGGCAGGTCGACACCGGACAGGCTCAACGACACCGAATCCCGCAGGACGTCACCGGTGTGGTCGAGCACGGCGCCGAGGGCCAGGGCGCGTGGACCCTGCGCGGCGTCCTCGCGGACGAGCGAGAGCTCGACGGGCCGTCCGACGAGCGCGGGCGCGGAGCTGAGGTTCGTGACGCGCGCCGTATAGCTTCCCGCCGCGGCGCCCGCCCCGGCCAGGATCACGCCGAGATCGGCTTCCTGGAGCAGGAAGGAGGGGTAGTCCGCCCCCTCCCGGAAGTCGTACGTGGTGCCTTCGGCGCGGACCCGGCTCGGGCCGGGCCGGTTCCGGGGATCCAGTCCGGGCGGCAGAAAGCGCTCCGCCGCCCGGGCCCAGTAGAGCGCGGGGGTGAGCCAGTCCAGGGCGGTGCTTCCGAAGAGCGCCGGCGAGATCGTCGGCGCGTCGAGGGTCGGGATGCGGAGCAGGCCACGCGCGTAGGCCAGATCCTGCGCACGTAGCTCCGGGATCGCGTCGGTGCCGGCCGAGAGCGTCCGGAGCTCGTTCAGAACGTCCTCTTCGAGGGCGGTCACGTCGGCGGCCAGGCCGGACACGTTGCCGAGCGTCTCGCGGCCCGTCTGGAGCAGGCCGGGGAGCTGCACGGCGGTGAGGGGCGTGAGCCGGAACTGCTCGAGCCGCTGCACGACCGCCTGCACCGAGTCGATGCGGGGCCGCGGGTCGAGGGCCTCGACGCGCTCCTGCCACGACGTACGCAGCGAGTCGGCCCGCCGGGCCAGCGCCCGGGCGTGACGGACCGTGGCGAGGCTGTCCGCGTCGATGGCGTCCGTGCGCACGACCGCGCCCGCGATCCCCTCGAGGGAGAGTTCCGGAAGCTCCACCGAGCCAGCCCAGCGCTCGACTTCCCGCAGGGTCTCCGCGACGGCCGGATCGGGGTTCTCGATGGCGCCGGACGTCTCGCGGTCGGTGCCGAACCGCACGCCGGTCATCACCAGCCGCTCGACGACGACCTTCTTGCGCAGGAGCGGCTCGACC
>CALJLC010000039.1 GCA_937982605.1 uncultured Gemmatimonadales bacterium
GGAGCGTCACCGGCACCGGGGTCCACGGCAGCCGGACCGCCACCTGCGCCGAGAAGGCCGTCAGGAGGACGAAGGCGATCACACCGAGCACGAGGCCGGTGCGACGGTCCTCGACCACGGGCTGCAGGGCGCGACTCCGGACGGATTCGGTGAAGCTGCTCATCAGTGGTCTCCTTGGACGGACTGCGGTTCGGTTCCCGGGCGCGTGCGCGTCACGCCCGATCGACGGAGAGGGCCACGGCGTTGCCGCCGCCGAGGCAGAGGGTGGCGAGGCCCGTCGAGGCGCCGCGCTGCTCCATGGCGTTGAGGAGCGTCACGAGCACCCGCGTGCCGGAGGCCCCGATCGGGTGGCCGAGCGCCACGGCGCCGCCGTTGACGTTGACGCGATCCTCGTCCATGCCGAGCTCGCGCATGTCCGCGATCGCCTGCACCGCGAACGCCTCGTTGACCTCGATCACCTCGTAGTCCGCGATGGCCTTGCCTTCCTTCGCCATGAGCTTGTGGACGGCGTCGACCGGCGCGAAGAAGAGGTCCTGCGGCTCGGTGGCGCCCGAGGCGTAGGCGGAGATCACGGCGTCGACCTCGAGGCCGTGCGCCTGCGCGTACTCGAGCGAGGCGACCACGACCGAGGCGGCGCCGTCGTTCAGGCCCGGGGCGTTGCCCGCGGTGACCACGTGCTCCTCGATGTCGTCGGGCGCGTCGCGGACGAAGGCCGGCCGGAGCTTGGCGAGCGCCTCCATCGACGTGTCCGCCCTGGGGCCCTCGTCGGTGTCGACCACGGTGACGCCGCGCCGGCTCTGGACCTCGACCGGGACGATCTCGTCGCGGAAGCGTCCCTCCTCGATCGCGGAGAGGGCTTTCTCGTGCGAACGCAGCGAGAAGGCGTCGGCCTCCTCCCGGGTGACGCCGGCCTTGGCCGCCGTGTACTCGGCGTGTCCCCCCATGTGACAGGCGCCGAAGGAGCACCACAGCCCGTCGTGGATGAGCCCGTCCTCCATCGTCTGGCTGCCGAACTTGACCCCGCTGCGCATGCCCCGGACGTAGTACGGGACGTTGGACATCGACTCCATGCCGCCGGCCACGATCAGGCGGGCGTCTCCCGCGCGGATCGCCTGGGCGGCGAGCATCACGGCCTTGAGCCCCGAGCCGCAGACCTTGTTGACGGTGACGGCGGGGATCGTGGCGGGGATCCCGCCGTGGATCGCGGCCTGACGCGCGGGCGCCTGACCGGAGCCGGCGCCGACCACGTTGCCGAAGATGACCTCCTCGACCTCTCCGGCGTCGATCCCGGCCCGGTCGACCGCGGCACGGATGGCGATGGCGCCGAGCTGGGGGGCCGAAAAGGAGCTGAGCCCGCCGAGGAAGCGGCCAATCGGCGTCCGCGCCCCGCCCTTGAGGATGACCGCCGTTCTGGAAGCGTCACTCATCGATCAGGAGAACCTCTGACAATCGTTCGGAAGCCCACCAAGATACCAAAATCGGGAAGGTGGGTCAGGGAGCCGGTGATGGGTCACTTCGATTGTAACGGTCTGTCCGGGTCCATAAGGCCGAGGATGTCCTCGAAGCTCCAGACACGATCGGTCACATCGGCCGCCATAGCGGGCGTCGTCTTGATGCCTCCCCGGTGCTTCGTGAGTGTCCCGTGCGGTGTGCAGAAGTTGTAGGCCATGAAAGCGAGGGAGACGGCGTGCGCGTGGTTCTCGGCCTTCCGGCTGTAGCCTGACGTGAGCCGCGTGAACCGCCGGGTCGTGGTGCGGAGCGTAAAGTTGGTCCGCTCCACCAGCGACGTGGAAATGTGGTCAGGATTCGGGCGACCGATGACGCGCTCCTTCCTGACGGCCGTGCATTTCGCGGGGGAATAGCGCCGCCGTTCCTCGACGCTCGGCTGGTTGAACGCCTTCACCACCTGGGCGTAGTCCACGTCCTTCCAGTGGAAGGCGACCCGCACCGCGTTCGGGTACATCCGGTGCCCGTCCGTCGTGAGCTGGATCTTGCCGCGCATCCGGCCCGACAGGTCGCGCATGAACGTGATGGCGTTCTCCTGGGACCGCTCACCGACGAGCCATGACACCATGAGCTTCGTGTCGGGGTCGAGCGCCGTGAACGTCCAGATGTCGCCGTGGCCGTCGTGCTTAGCGTTCTTCTCCTTCGCCCCGACGAACGCCCAGATCTCGTCCACCTGAATCCGCTGACTGTGCAGCCGGGTCAGGACGTGATCCTGATAGATCGAGCAGAACTCGCCCGCCTCGACCAAGAGCTTGAGCACGGTGGCCTTCGCCGTGCCGGTGATGCGGGCCGTGGACCGGATGGACGCGCCTTCCGTTAGGCACCGCAGGATCGCCGCTCGCTTCTCAGTTGACAGCCTGTTCATGTTACATGCAATCTAGTCAAATGCTTATCATGCTGCAATACCGGGGCTTCCTGGCGGCAATACTCGGAGGTTGTGCGACCAACTTTGACCGGGTAGCTTCCGGGTCATGACCAAGCCATCGGAGGTTGCCGCCCTAATCGTCCCGCAGGGCAAGCTGCTCGACTTCGTGGATGGGAAACTCCGGAAGGAGACTCCGGAGGAGTACGTCCGGCAGGAGATCGAGAAGTCCCTCGTCCGCGAGTATCGCTACTCCCGCGAAGAGATCGCGGTCGAGTTCAGCGTCAGGCTCGGCAGGGCCTCGAAGCGGGCGGACCTGGTCGTTTTTCCCGAGGGCGCTCCGCACGAGCAGGGCAACGCCTGGGCGATCGTGGAATGCAAGGCCCCATCAGTACCGCCGAAGCACAAGAAGCAGGGTGTCGAGCAACTGCACAGCTACATGGCCGCATGCGTGAACGTGCAGTTCGGCATGTGGACGAACGGGCAGGAGCGATTCTGCTACCGCCGTGTGGTGACCAACGGCACGGTCGAGTTCGTCGAGATTTCGGACATCCCTGAGAAGGGGAAGTCGGTCGAGGACGCCGAGCGACCTCGATTTGAAGACCTTCGCCCCGCAACCAGCGACGTCCTGCTCTTCACGTTCCAACGCTGCCACAACTACATCGCCGGGAACCAGGGCCTACAGAAACCGGAAGCGTTCTGGGAGCTCCTCAAGCTGATCTTCTGCAAGATCGAAGACGAGCGGTCCAGCGAGATTAGTTTCTACACCACGTCGCAGGAGCGTCAGGGGCTCAATGGCCAACTGAAAGCCAAGAGCAGGACAGACAAGCTATTCGCCGAGGTGCGCCGGAAGTACGGGACCATCTTCAAGGAAAACGAGGTGATCGACCTGGAGCCTCGTGTCCTCGCCTACATCGTGTCGCAGCTTCAGCCCTGGTCACTCCTTGAGAGCGACATCGACGTAAAGGGGAAGGCATACGAAGAGATCGTGGGGTCGAACCTGCGTGGCGACCGCGGCGAGTTCTTCACTCCCCGCAACGTTTGTCGTATGGCGGTCGAGATGCTCGACCCTAATCCGGGCCAGCTCGTGATGGACCCCGCATGCGGGACGGGGGGGTTCGTGACCATTGCCATGAACCATGTGATCGAGCGGCTTCGGTCCACCGAGAAGACCAAGTGGCGCAACCCCGATCGGCCCACAGAACGCGAACTCCAGGAGCTGCATCGCAAGATCGCGGACTACGCGAATCAGTACGTGGTGGGCGTCGACCTGAACCCGAATCTGGTCAAGGCGTCCAAGATGAACATGGTCATGAACAACGATGGCGCAGGGGGCCTGTATCAGTCGAACACGCTGGCCAGACCCGTCACGTGGAAACCGGACCTCCGTGAGCGCGAACTCATGGGAACGGTCGACCTCATCTTCACGAACCCGCCCTTCGGATCAAAAATCGTAATCGACGACCCCGCGATCTTGGAGCAGTACGACCTGGCCCACGTGTGGGACTACGATGAGGAGGACGACAGGTACTCTCTGCGCGAGCCTCGCCAGCTCCAGAAGTCGCAACCGCCCGAGATCCTATTCGTAGAACGCTGCGTGCAGCTCCTCAAGCCCGGAACAGGCCGCATGGCCATCGTGCTTCCTGACGGGATACTCGGGTCACCGAGCCTGGCGTACGTACGGGAGTGGATTCTGGAGAATACCCGTGTGCTCGCCAGCATCGACATGCACCCCGACACCTTCCAGCCCAAGAACGCCACGCAGACGAGCGTCCTAGTGCTTGAGCGCAAGCGGTTCGATAGCATCGCCCTGGAGCGCGCAGCCGGCAGGAAGAACGACTATGAAGTGTTCATGGCGCTCGCGAACCACGTCGGGCATGACAAGCGAGGCAATACCACGTTCGTGCGCGACGCCGAGGGGAACGAGGTCATAGTCACGGCAGAGGAGCGCGTCCAGGAGGTTCACAACGGGGTCCCCGTCTACAGGACGGTAGAGGTGAAGCAGAAGCTCCTGGACGACAACACGCTTGAGATCGCGAGGGCCTTTAGGAGTTGGCTTCACGACTCATGATGGTTCGCGCGTTCAAGGCCGACGAGGCCCCAGCTACGTTCGCACCCGAGTGCGCCACTGTCTCGCTATCTGAACTCGACGCGGGCCCCCGTAGGCTGGACGCCGAGGTCTATCTGTCGGAGGGCTACACAGCTCGTGCAGCCCTTGAACGTTCTGGGTTGTCGTTGTCGCCCCTGAGCGAGCTGGCCAGCATCTGGCAGCCTGGCCGTCTAAAGGGCATTCAGGTCAGCCGGGACGACGGGATGCCCTACCTGGCGGCCACGCAGATCTTCGACATTTGGCCGACGCCCCGAAAGTGGCTCGCTCCTGGCAAGACCCGGAACCTGTCGCAGCTCCTTGTCGAGCCGGGGTGCATCCTTGTCACGAGGTCGGGCACCGTGGGGAACCCGATCATCGCGTACGCCCCCCACGAAGACCGGATCATCTCTGATGATCTGCTGCGGGTCGAGTTGGACGCACCCATGCGTCACTACGTCTATGCATTCCTGCGGACGTGGTACGGTCGCGCGATGATGAGGGCCAGCCAATACGGGAACGTAATCAAACATCTCGAAGTCGGGCATCTAGCCGAGATCCCGGTGCCCGCCATGGCGGGAATGATCGAAGGGGTTTCAACCGAAATTCAGGGGATCTTCGAGAAGCGTGACATGGCTTACGGCCTGGATGCTCACGCCCAAGAGATGCTCTCGGACGCGCTCCCAGGCGTCCGCACGCCGCCCCCCGAGGTAGGATTCTCCGTGTCCTCGTCGCGCCTCTTCTCAGGCCGGCGACGGTTGGACGGGTACGCGCACAATCCCACTGCGCTGGCCGTGTCGCGGGTGGTGGAGGCCGGCCCGCATGTTCAGCTCGCTCATGTGGCGAACCTCATACTGCCATCACGGTTCACACGCACCTACACCGCGAAGGGGACGCCGCTATTCGGCAGCGAAGACATTTTCAAGATCAACCCTGAGATTACGAAGTTCCTCGCTCCGGCCATGAGCATCGACCTAGCCGAATACACGGTTGAAGCTGGGTGGATTCTGATGGCTCGCTCCGGCCAGATTTACGGAATCAACGGAAGCACCGTGCTCGCCACCGAATGGCATGAGGCCGGTGCCATCAGCGAGCACGTAATTCGGATTGTACCGAACGATGAGGTTCGATCGGGGTACCTCCAAGCTGTCCTGTCTCACCCTGAGTACGGCCAGCCCCTCATCCTGAGCCGAGCGTTCGGCACCTCGATTCCGGAACTGGCCCCCGAGGACATCGCCGAGATACCGATCCCGAGACTGGATCAGAAACTAGAGAACGACATCGCTGATGCGGTGGAGGAAGCGAGCCGACTGCGTATGGAAGCCGACAAGTCTGAAAACGGGATCGTGGCGAAGCTCGAAGACGCGATCGACGAGAAGGTCGGGAAGCTTCGCCCGGACGCCAACGAGACTGCCTTTCGCGTAATGCTGGAGGCTACAGGCCAGGCTCCCAAGACCGTTCCTCCGCACCTTCGCGGCGAGGATGACCGAAACCAGGAAGCCGTCACTCGGGGCAAGAAGGGCGGTCGCCCAAAGCGCGAAGCTAGCGGGAGCTAACGGTACCGCCCGTCCCTCTGGGTCCTCTGTAACACGTCAAAGTGACCCACCACCAGGGAGCCCGGACCGCCCTCGGGCTCACCCGGGCCGGGGTCGCGCTACGTCTCTTCCCGCAGCCGCGGACGATCCGCCTCGGGGTCGAGACGACCCCACGGCACGCGCGGGTCGTGCTCGAAGACGAGGAGCCAGTCCTCGTCGAGCGCCCGGGTCCACAGCCCGCGCTTCGACTCGAGCGTCACGAGCGGCTCGAGGTCGTAGCCCATGATCCAGGGCAGCGGGACGTGCGCGGAGGTCGGGCAGACGTCGGCCAGGTAGCACGCCGTCTCGTCCTCGCTCTCGATCATCACCGACTGGTGGTACGGCGTGTGACCGGGCGTCGGGAGCACGCGCACCCCTTCGGTGACCTCGGCGACGCCGTCCACGAGGTCCCAGAGGTCGGCGTCCGTCACCGCGTCGATGTTGTCGACGAGGTAGCTCGCACGGATGCGCTCGTTCGGGCTGTACGCGAAGTCCAGCTCGCCGCGCTGGACCACGTAGCGCGCGTTCGGGAAGGAGGGCACCACCGCCCCGTCGTCCCGACGCATCGTGTTGCCGCCGGCGTGGTCGAAGTGCAGGTGGGTGCTCAGCACGATGTCGACGTCGGAAGGCTCGAAGCCCGCGTGCCGGATCCCGTCTTCCAGGCGGGTCGGATCGCCCGCGTTCGAGACGCCGTAGATGTCGGCGAACTTCTCGTCGTACTTGTTGCCGATGCCGGTGTCGATGAGCACCAGGGCGTTGGGGGCCTCGACCAGGAGGCACCGCAGCGCCAGCGGAATCCGATTGCGGAGGTCCGCCGGGATCCTGCGCTCCCAGAGCGGCTTCGGCACGACGCCGAACATCGCCCCGCCGTCGAGCTGCTGGACGCCCGCCTCGATGCCGTGGATGCGGATCGATCCGACCATGGCGCTCCGGCTGAGCGGCAGACCTTCGTGCACGGGCCTTTCCTCGCGTTCGGGGGGCGCGGCTGACGTGGCCGCGGTCAGCGGGGTCGTCGTGCCTCGTATCCGGGCAGCTCGAGGGAGTACTGCCCGGGATCGAAGCGCTTTCGCTGCCGTCGTCGCTTAAGGTACCACTGCAGCGTCGCGAGGTCTTCGATCCCCCGGCCGCGTGCCTCGTCGAGGAGGCGGAGGAGGATGCGGGCCGTGGCCAGGGCGTCGCCGTGCGCCCGGTGACGGGCGTGGATGGAGACGCCGAAATGGCGCGCCACCACGTCGAGGTTGCGGCGCCTCAGCGTCGGAACGAGCCGACGACACATGCGCACGGTGCACATGCGGGGCACCTCGGGCCGGTCTCCGTTGCAGCGCACCAGCTCCGCGCCGACGAACTCCCAGTCGAAGGTGGCGTTGTGGGCGACGAAGACGCGACCACGGAGCCGCCGCTCCACCTCGTCGGCCACGTGCTCGAAGTACGGTGCGCTCTCGGCCATGGCGTCGGTGATCCCGGTCAGCGCGGTGATCATCGGCGGAATCGCCCGACCCGGGTTCACGAGCGTCATGTACTCGTCGACGATCCGCCCCGCCCGGACCTCGACGATGGCGATGTCCGTGATGCGGTGTCCCCGCCACGACGGACCGCCGGTCGTCTCCACGTCGACGACCGCGAAGGGGACCTCGTCGAGCGGGGCCCCGAGCGGCACGACGTCGGGATCGAGCGTCCAGAGCCCCTCCCGGTCGACCCGGAAGCGCGGGTCCGTGCCGAGGAGCTGGAAGACGGCGGCCGACGCGGCTCCGGCGTGGCCGGAGAGGCCGAGGACGTCCCGGGCCAGGTCGAGGGTGTGGACGGGGCCGGCCGCGAGGCGGTCGGCCGCGGAGCGGACGAGCGAGGGGTCGCTTCCCCGCGTCACGCGTCCCGCTCGCGCTGCGTGAGCGCGAAGGAAAGGGCCTCGAGCTCCATGACCAGATTCACGTCCTCGACGGGAACCCGCGGAGGTACGTTCAGGCGAATCGGCGCGAAGTTCAGGATCCCCCGGACCCCGGCGTCGACGGCACGCCGCGCCACGTCCTGGGCGGCCTCGGCCGGCACCGCCAGGATCATGAGCTCGATGCCCAGCTCACGGACGGCGCGCTCGAGCTCCTCGATGTCCCGGACGACGAGGCCGCCCCGCTCCGTGCCCACCTTCCGCGGGTCGTTGTCGAAGATCGCCACGCAGTCGAAGCCGCGGGCGGCGAACGCCGGATACTCGAAGAGCGCCAGGCCGATCCGCCCGGCCCCCACCAGCGCGACCCGCCACGGCCGGTCGAGCCCCAGGATGAGCTTCAGCCGGTCGCGCAGCTCGTCGACACGATAGCCGAGGCCGCGCTTGCCGAACGAGCCGAAGTGGGAGAGGTCCTTGCGGACCTGCGCGGCGGTCGTCTGACCGCGGGCAGCCAGCTCCTCGCTCGACACCGTCCCTCCCGGCTCCGCGAAACCCTCGAGAGACCGAAGATAATGCGAAAGTCGACGAACGGTGGTGTCGGAGATCTTCTTCGTCACGGACACCGAAAAGGCAGGCTCTATGCGGGTTCTGGAACCTTGTGAAAAGCTTCACAAAATCTAGGCGCCGACCCGGTCTACGGCAACGCGGCGGAGAGCGCCACGAAGGTCTCCGGAGCGAGGCGCTCCGGCCGGACCGACGGGTCCAGCCCCACGCCTTCGAGCACGGCCTCCGCCCGATCCGCGGAGAGGCCGAGGTCGGCGTGGTCGCGCAGGATCTTCCGCATCTGCTTGCGACGCCACTGGAAGGCCGCGCGCACCAGGGTGCGGAGCTTCTCCTCGTCGAACGACGCGACGGAGGCGCGCGGCCGGATGCGCACGACGGCCGAATCCACGCCGGGAACGGGCCGGAACGCGCCGCGCCCGACCCGGAACAGCTTCTCGGCGTCGGCCACCGCGCGCACGCCCACGGAGAGCGCTCCGTACGCCTTCGTGCCCGGCGGCGCGGTGATCCGGTCGGCCACCTCCTCCTGGACCATGAGGACGATCTCGAGGGGTCGGGGCGCCTCGAGGAGCCTGAAGAGGATCGGCGACGTGATGTTGTACGGGATGTTTCCCACGACACGCACGCGGTCCCACGCCGCGAAACGGTCCCGCAGCGGCTCCTCGAGCACGTCGCCGTGGACGACGCGGACGTCGTCCCGGTGGCCGTGCCGCGCCTCGAGGGCGCGCGCCAGGTCGTCGTCGAGCTCGACGAGCACCAGCCGCCGTACCGTGCCGACGAGGTGCCGCGTGAGCGCCCCGCGTCCCGGACCGATCTCGAGCACGTCGTCTCCGGGCCCGGCGCCCAGGGCGTCGACGATCTTGTGCTGCAGATTGGCGTCGACGAGGAAATTCTGCCCGAGCGAGCGCTTGGCCGGCCCGAAGCGCGCTCCTTCCTTCACCGCCGAACGACGAGCGCGGTCCGGTCGTCGGCCAGCGCCGAGCGGTAGGCGTCGGGCGCCAGCGCGAAGAGCGCCTCGATGATCTCGGGGGGAGACCGGAAGCGAGCCTTGGCGGCGGCCTCGAGGATCTGCGTCTCGCCGTTCTTGAGCCCTCTCGTCGGCAGCGTGTCCGAGAGACCGTCCGTGAAGAGCAGCAGGAGGTCCCGTCCCCCGTTCCACGCCACGGCCTCCTCGCTGTACGAGTCCGGCCCCGCGAAGCCGACCGGCGGATCGGTGGCGGTCAGCCGGTCCGCTTCGCCGTCCTCCCGGATCACGAAGGCGTGCGGGTGCCCGGCGTTGGACCACGTGAGCACGCCCGCCGCCGGGTCGATCACTCCGTAGAAGACCGAAAGGAACATCTCGGTCGTGGCGAGCTCCTCGGCCAGCGCGTCGTCGAGCTGTCGGAGGACGGCGGCCGGGGATTCGGCTTCACGCGCGTAGATCCCCGCCGCGGACATCGTGAGCGTCATGATCAGCGCCGACGGGAAGCCGTGCAGCGACACGTCGCCGAGCATCACCCCGACGCGGCCCCCGGGGAGCTCGAAGAGCTGGTAGAAGTCGCCGCCCACCAGCTCGGTCGGCTGCACGCGCGCGGCCGCGTCGGCCGCCTCGAAGCGCCGCGCGTCCGGGAGGAGCTTCATCTGCAGGTCGTGCGCGAGCTCCATCTCGCGGGCCATCCGCTCCTTCGACAGCGACTCCTGGACCAGGCGGTGATTCTCGATCGCCGCTCCGATCTGGGACGCGATCGCCGCGAGCAGCTTCTGGTTGGCCGCCGAGAACTTCCCGCCGTCGAGGCGCCCGATGAGGTTGATCACCCCGACCGTCCGCGAGCCCCCGGAGCCCGGCGAGTAGCGGATCGGCACCGAGAGGAAGGAGTCCCCCCGGCTGCCCGCCTCGCGCTCCGCCGCGCTCGGCTGCCTCGACGCGATGATCGACCGGCCCTCCCGGAACACCATCGAGGTGATCGTGTCCGGGTCGTCGGCCGCCAGCGGGCCCAGGCGCCCGTCTTCGCCGACTTCCGCGGCGAGGTGGAGGGCGTCGTCCTCGGGGTCGTGCACCCAGAGGCTTCCGCGCCTCGCGCCCATGACGTCACGGACCTCGGCCAGGATCGCAGTCGCCGCGCTGTCCATGTCGAGCGTGGAGCCGAGCGTCTCGCTGATCGAGTAGAGGAGGTTGATCTCCTCGAAGCGCTCGGAGAGCTCGTAGGTGAAGAACTGGATCTCCCGGGTGGCCTCGAAGCCCTGGGCCAGCGCGGGCGTCAACGCCGCGGAGACCGCCTCGACCGGCGCGCGCTCGGCGGACAGGACCTGAAGCTGCAGCTCGGGGCCGAGATGCGGGACGATGGCGCTGGTGCTCGGGGGCTCGTCACCCGCGTCGGGAGCGTCCTGCGTCTGGTAGACGACCTCATCCGCCGCGCCCGGCTCACCGGCCGGCACGATGATGCGGATCGACGCGCCGAAGGCTCGTTCGAAGTGGTCGAGCGTCAGGAGGACCGGTTCCGGCAGCGCCCCGAGGACGAGCCGGTCGGCGCCGCTCAAGCCTCGGCGCCGCCCTCGAAGGCGCCGCCAGGGTCGAGCCGGAGGACGAGCGTCACCTCGTTGCCGCGGTCGTTGTACCAGACCTCGTCGAGGAGCTGCCGCATGAGGAAGAGCCCCCGCCC
>CALJLC010000040.1 GCA_937982605.1 uncultured Gemmatimonadales bacterium
CACGCAGCGCGAGCAAGTGTGTCCGGTCGTGAGTGACCCACTCGCTGGCGCTTCGTGTTGGAAGGGCGTCGTGAAGGGACGGAGTGTAGCTCTCGGTGGCGGCCGTGCCGGTCGCGGTCTCGCTGAGCTTTCGGCGCGTGCCGCGGCACCTCGAGGATCACGACCCGGGCTATCCGTACCTCTACGACGCGCGCGGCGCGGCGGTGCGGGCGTACAACGCGACCACGACGTCGATCGTGGTGATGCTCGACGCCGAGGGGAAGGTGGCCTACACGGGCGTCGGCGTGGATCAGGACATCCTCGGCGCGGCCGAGGCGTTGCTGCCGGAGCGCTAGACGCGAGCGCGCGAAGGCCCGACGCGGATCGCTCCGCGCCGGGCCCCGCTCGCCGGGCGGCGAGCATCTTCGCGGTCGGCGCCTACTGGCCCTCTTCGGGCTCCGGCGTCACGCGGTCCACGACCTCGGCCAGCTCCTCGTACGCCATCGGGTCGTTCTGGTTGAACGCCTCGATCACGTGCGCGATGCGGCCGTCGGGACCGACGACGATCACGGCGCGGCTGTCGACCATGTTGTTGTCCCGCAGCCCGCCGCCGAAGGCGGCGTAGGTGGCGCCGTCGTTGGCGGCGTCACTGAGGAACAGGAAGGGGAAGTCCTCGTCCTTGAGCCACGACGCTCCCTCGGTCGGGGAGTCGTTCGAGATGCCCATGACGACGACGTTGCGCCCCTCGTTGAACAGACTTGCGTACTGATCACGGTACGCTCTCATCTGGACTGTTCAGCCACGCGTTCGAACGCGGAAGAAGAACGCGAGGACGACCGTCTCGCCGCGGTAGTCGCTCAGGCGTACGGGCTCTTCGAGCACCCCGTGCCGCGTCGCGCCCGGGAGCGCGAAGTCGGGGGCCATCTCACCCACGGCCAGCAGGCCGCTGTCCTGAGCACCGGCGTCGTTCGGTGCCGCCATCACGAACCCCCCCGCGAGCAGCGCGACACAGATCGCTTTGCGCATCTGGTCATTCTCTCCTGGGTGTGTTCGAGAATCGTCGTAGCGCGCAATATCGGGGCGCCCCTCGGACGGGGCCAGACCGGCCCTCGAGCCGGTCGTGCCCTCCCCACGCGCTCGCCTCCGTCCTACCCGACCCCGGCGTCAGGGATCTCCCGACACCGCGAACCCGCGTGTTTCGGGAGCTTGAAACAGAACGTTTCAAGGGGGGCACGATGGTCCACACCAGCGAAGAGGGAAGGCGCGCCACCGCGGCGATGCTCGCCGAGCTCGCCGACGTGCCGTACTTCCGCGTCGACGCGAACCGGATCGTCGTGGAGGTCAGCCCGGCGATGGAGCGGCTGACCGGATTCCCCGCCGAGCAGGCGGTCGGCCGGTCGTGCCTGGGCCTGCACCGCTGCGAGGAGTGCCTGCACGGGTGTGGGGTCTTCGACCACCACACGGTGCTCGACCGGCACCTCGAGCTCTACCGCGCGGACGGCACGACCGTCCACGTGATGAAGTCCGGGCGCGTCCTCCTGGACGGCAAGGGGAGGATCACCGGCGCGATCGAAGCGCTCTGGCCGCTCGACGACGACGGATCGTCGGCGCCGCCGAAGGGCCGGCTCGGCCGGGAGTCGCTCGACGAGACGCCGGTCGACGTCGCACCCGAATGCGAGCTCACACCGGCCGCCGAGGCCGCCCGGGACGAGATCAACGCCATCCGCGAAGCGCTGCGGCGCGCGCGGTACCGCCGAGGTGAGGCCGCACGGCTTCTCGGCACGAGTCGGACCACGCTGTGGCGAAAGATGAAGGCATACGGCCTCTGAGCTCCGAGGCCCCGAGGAGAGAGACCATGAAGAAGCTGCTGATCCTGGGCGCGGGCACCGCGGGCACGATGATGGCCGCGAAGATGCGACGCGCCCTGCCGCGCGCCGAGTGGAGCGTCACGATCGTCGATCAGGACGACGACCACCTCTATCAGCCGGGACTGCTCTTCATCCCGTTCGGCGTCTACGACGAGTCGGACGTGGTGCGGCCCCGCTCCCGCTACGTGCCCAGGGGCGTGGAGCTGCTGCTCTCCGGCATCGACGTGATCGAGCCGGAGGAGAGCCGGGTGCGACTCGGAGACGGCACGCTCGTCGACTACGACTTCCTCGTCATCGCGACGGGCAGTCGGATCGTGCCCGAGGAGACGGACGGGCTGACCGGCCCCGGCTGGCAGAAGAACGTCTTCGACTTCTACACGCTCGACGGCGCCACGAAGCTCCACCGGGCGCTCGAGGACTTCACCGGTGGACGGCTCGTGCTGAACGTGGCCGAGATGCCGATCAAGTGCCCGGTCGCGCCGCTGGAGTTCCTCTTCCTCGCCGACTGGTACTTCCACGAGCGCGGCATCCGCGACAGGGTCGAGCTCGTCTACGCGACCCCGCTCGACGGCGCCTTCACCAAACCGGTGGCCTCGGCCAGGCTCGGCAGCCTGCTCGAGGACAAGGGCATCCGGGTGGAGACACTCTTCAACGCCGGGTCGGTGGACTCCGAGAAGCGCATCCTGTCGAGCTGGGACGAGCGCGAGGTCGACTACGACCTTCTGGTGACGGTGCCGACCAACATGGGCGCCGAGGTGATCGAGCGGTCGGACCTGGGAGACGAGCTCGGCTTCGTGCCGACGGATCGCAACACCCTGCAGGCGCAGGTGGCGCCGAACGTCTTCGTGATCGGTGACGCCACCGATCTGCCGTCGTCCAAGGCCGGCTCGGTGGCGCACTTCCAGGGCGAGATCCTCGAGCACAACCTGCTCGCGGCCGTCGCCGGGAAAGAGCTCGCGCCGGACTTCGACGGGCACGCCAACTGCTTCGTCGAGACCGGGTTCGGCAAGGCGCTGCTGATCGACTTCAACTACGACGTCGAGCCGCTGCCCGGGCGCTTCCCGCTGGCGAAGGTCGGTCCGATGAAGCTGCTCGAGGAGAGCCGCATGAACCACTGGGGCAAGCTCGCCTTCCGGTGGATCTACTGGAACCAGCTGCTCGCGGGTCGGGAGATCCCGCTCGTACAGGCGCAGCTGTCGATGAAGGGCAAGGAAACCACCGCGGCCGCCCAGGCCGCCTGACCGGAGGAGAGCACCGTGACCACCGCAACCATCGCCGGCGTCCAGGTCGACCTGGATGCAGAAGGCTTCATGACCGATCCGAAGCAGTGGACGAAGGAGATCGCCGAGACGATCGCCCGCGACAACGGGATCGATCCGCTGACCCAGAAGCACTGGCAGGTCATCGACTTCTGCCGGGCGGACAACGAGGCCAAGGGCACGCCGCCCACCGTCCGCCGGATCACCAAGCAGACGGGAATCTCGACCAAGGAGATGTATCAGCTCTTCCCGAAGGGGCCGGGCGTCCTGTCGTCGAAGATCGCCGGACTCACCAAGCCGAAGGGGTGCATCTGATGGCCACGATCACCGAGAAGGCAACGCTGCACGACACCGCCCCGGAGCCGGCCCAGACCGGCACCCCCGAGGCGGTCGACGAGCCCGAGGTGGCGCGGCGGGTCGCGATCATCTGCTCGAAGGGGAGCCTCGACATGGCCTACCCGGGGCTGATCATGGCGAACGCGGCCCGCATGATGGGCATCGACGCGATGATCTTCTTCACCTTCTGGGGCCTCGACATCGTCACGAAGAAGAAGGTCGAGCACCTGCACGCCGGCATGCTCGGAAACCCGTCGAGCCCGATGCCGCACTCCGTCATGGGGCTGCCCGGGATGGAGGCGCTCGCCACGAAGATGATGAAGAAGAAGATCGAGAGCCTCGACATCCCGGACGTTCCGGAGCTGCTCGAGATCCTCGACGACGCCGGCGCCGAGCTCTACTCGTGCCAGCTCGCCATGGAGATGTTCGACCTCGACGACGACGACCTCGTGCCGCAGGTGAAGGGCAGCCTGACCGCGATGGACTTCTGGGAGAAGGCGGCCGGAGCGCAGGTGGTCTTCATCTGAGCGCGGGTCCGACGCGGCGGCGTCGAGCGAGGCCGGGGCGGCGGCGTCGAGCCACCCCGGCCTCGGCACGCGGATCGGGCGCGCCTTGCGTCTACTCGAAGACCGTAGCCGGCATCGTCATCAGCGCGGCGTAGAGGTCGATCGCGTACCACAGGTTGGCGATGCGCAGGTTCTCGTCCGGGGCGTGCTGGTTGTTGTCGTGGTTGGCGACCGGTACCACGACCGCCGGCTTCTGCGCGATCTCGGTGAAGAGGTAGAGCGGCAGGGTGCCCCCCATCCCCGGCGCCACGACGAGCGCTCCGGGCCCGAACGCCCGATCCGCCGCGGCGCTCGCGGCGGCCATGATGCTCTGCGCGTACGGGTTGGCCATCGACGTGCGTGACGCCACCGAGCCGCCCGTGCCGCCCGTGACCTTCGCGATGCGCGGGTAGCGAAGACGGGTCTCCATGTCGGGATCCTCGTCCACGATGTGGAAGCCCTGCGCCTCGATGTGGCGGAGGATCAGCTCCCTGAGCTGGAGCGCGGTGTTGCCCTTCACCATCCGGATGCCGAGCGAGGCGACGGCGGTGTTGGGGATCACGTTGCGCGCCAGCGACCCCGTGTTGCCGCTCGTGATTCCACGCACGTTGAGCGCCGGGACGAGCAGGCGCTCGGGCAGCGTCTCAGGCTCGCCCTCGGTCCACACGAGGCCGAGCTCGCGCTTGAGCTCGTCGTCCCACTCGGGCATCGCCTCGAGCGCGGCCTGCTCCTCGGGCCCGATCGGCTCGGCGGTCTCGTACCACCCCTCGATCACCACGCGCCCGTCCTCGTCCTTCATCGACGCCAGGAGGTGCGCGAGGATGTTGCCCGTGTCCGGAGCCCAGTTTCCGTAGTGGCCCGAGTGCAGGTTGCGGGTCGCGCCGTAGACGGTGACCTCCATCCCCGACGCGCCCCGCACGCCGAAGACGAGCTGCGGCCGTCCGCTCGCGTGCGCGGGTCCATCGAAGAAGAGCCAGATGTCGACGTCGCCGATGACCTCGTTCGACATCTCCATGTACTCGCGCAGATTGCGCGAGCCGGCCTCCTCCTCGCCGTCGAACATGAAGACGAGGTTCGACGTCGGGGTCACGCCCGCGTCGCGGAAGGAGCGCAGCACCGGTAGAATCGCCGCGATCGGCGCCTTGTCGTCTCCGGCGGAGCGCGCGTAGAGGCGCCATTCGGGGTCGACCGCGTCTCCGTCGTCGGGTAGCTCGATGGGCCGTCCACCGGCCTCCATCGCCGCGGTGTAGAGCGTCGGCTCGAAGGGGTCGTGCGTCCAGTTCGACGGATCGACGGGCTGGCCGTCGTAGTGGACGTAGATGCCGAGCGTCCGGGAGGCGCCGGGCACGTCCAGCCTCCCGAGCACCAGCGGGGAGCCGCCCTCGATCTCGACGAGCTCGGTGTCGACGCCCACATCGCGCATCCGATCACGGATGTACAACGCCGCCTCGCGGATCTCCGGCGTGAACGCGCGGTTCGGATAGCTCAGGAGCTCGGCGAAGTCCCGGACGAGGCTCGCCTCGTGGGCCTCGCGATACTCCCGTGCCACGTCGGGTCCCGCCTGGGCCACCACCACCGGCGGGAGGAGCAGGGCGAGTGCCGCTCCGGCTGTGCCGAGGACGGCGCGCGGCCTCGCGGGAAGGGTCCGCCGGCGCGGGCTCATCCGGACTTCTTCCGGGCGGAGGCCTTCTTCTTCGCGGCGGGCTTCTTCGCGGCGGGCTTCTTCTTCGCGGCGGGCTTCTTCTTCGCGGCGGGCTTCTTCTTCGACGCGGCCTTCCCGGTGGGCGCCTTCTTCTTCCTGGCGGAGGCCTTCTTCTTCGCGGGCGCCTTCTTCTTCGCAGCGGCCTTCGACTTCTTCTTCGAACCCGCCTTCTTCCCGGCCGTCGCGGGCGCCTTCGCCGCGTCCGCTCGCCCGCGCTCGAACTCCTCCTTGGCCGCGACGGCGCCGGCCGCGACCCCTTCGGCCAGGACCTTGGCGCGGCGTGTCGCCTTCCGCGTCGCCTCGGCGACCTTCTTCTTCGTCGCCGCCACCTCGCGCCTCGCGACCGCCTTGGCCGCGCCCGCCGCGACCTTGGTGGCCGCCCTGGTGGCCGTCTTCCTCGCGCCGGACTTCACCTTCTGTGCCGTCGAGCGTGCCAGCGCCTCGCGCTGCTTCTGCCGATCGGCCCGAGCGCGCGCCTTCTCGCGAGCCGCCTTCCGCTCTTCCCTGGCGTTCGCCTTGGCCTGCTTTGCTTCCTCCTTCGCGGCCCGGGTGCGGTCGCGCTCCTTCTCGACCGCCGCCCGCAGCTTCTCCTGGTCCGCCATCGCCCGCGCGAGCCGCTTCTCGGCCTTCTCCTGAGAGGCCCTCGCCTTCTTGAGGTCGGACTCGGCCTTCTTCTGCGCCGCCGAAGCCTTCTCGAGCTTCGACTCCGCCTTCTCCTGAGCGGCCCTCGCTTTCGCGAGCTCCTTCTCGAGCTTCTTCTCTGCGCTGGACTTGTCACCCATGGCTCGCTCTCCGGCTGGCCTGAACGGTCGGACGGACAGAATAGGGGTGCCGCACGGCGCCGCGCACCACCCCGCGGTCAATACTGTGGCGTTCGACTACACGACTCTTCATCTTTGGCTCGCTGGCCCCCCCGGCGAACCCAGAGCGGCAGAGTGTCTCGCGGGAGGCTTCCCCCATCTACTGGTTAATGAGCGACCCCACGCTGCTGGTCATAGAAGACGCGCGCGACCATGCGTTGCTGGTACGCGTCGCGGCTCGCCGGGCCATGCCCGGTCTCGACGTGCGCGTCGCGGGCGACGGCCGGGAGGGCATCGCCTACCTCGACGGGACTCCTCCCTTCCAGGATCGGCGGTCTCACCCGATGCCGGACCTGATCATCCTCGATCTCCTGATGCCCGAGGTCGACGGCTTCCAGGTGCTCGAGTGGATGGGTGAGCACCGGGTCGCCAACGTCCCGGTGGTGGTGCTCACGTCCTCGGACAACCCGGAGCACGGCCCGCGCTCGCTCGCGCTGGGCGCCCGCGCCTTCCACCGCAAGCCCCAGAATCTCGACGACCTCGACGTCGTTGTCCGTCAGATCGTCGAGGAGTGGGTCCAGCCCCACGACCCGATGCTCAGCGCGTCTCTTCCGTCGGCTGGGTGAGCTCCTCCGGCACGAAGTCACGCAGGTTCACGTAGACCACCACGGCCCACACGGCGAGGGCGAGGGCGATGATGACGAGCCCCGTCCGGAAGTCGATGCGGGCGTTGCGGATCCGGTCGAGCATCAGCTCCGGCCTCGCCTGAGCGTCGACTGCGGCTCGGGGCTCCTCACCATGGTCCTGCTCCGGGTCAGAGAGAGATCACCAGCGAGACGGTGACGAAGTTGTCGTACTTCTTGCTCGGGATCGTGACCTGTCCGGTCTCGGTTCCGCCAGGGGTGTCGAAGAGGGGGACCCGGATTCGGGCCGGCTGGTTGTCGAAGAGGAGTCGGTAGCTCGTCTTGAGCGCGAGCCCGGAGACGAGGTCCACGGAGACCGATGAGGTCCAGTCGAGGCGCAGGTCTTCGGTGTCGGCCAGGTTCTCGTCGGCGATCAGAAGGGACGCGAAGTCGGTCGTCTCGGAGAGCGCGCGCCTGAACTCCACGTTCGCCCTGAGGCCGCCGAACCCCTCGTCCTTGCCCGGGGTCGGCTCGACGTCTTTCTGGATCGTGTACGTGCCGCCGATATCGGTCTTGAGCAGCGTCACGTCGTCGTCGACCCACGTGTCACCCACGCCCAGGACGAACGAGACCCGGTTGTTGAAGCCGGCGAAGGTGTTGCGCTCCCACCCGGCGCCGCCGAACACGAAGAAGTCGTTTTCGCCCAGGTCGCGGTTGTAGCGCGAACGGGCGAAGTAGTTTTCCGCCGACTTGTCCTCGCGGACCGTCTCGTTGAGGGTGAACGACCCGGTGGTACCTACGGCGGTACGCGTGACGAACTTCGACGAGGCACGGATCCCGCCGACCTCGAACTTGAAGGCGTCGACCTCCGTCTCGCCGGTGAGCGTGGCCTGGAGCCCGAGGGTGGTCGAGCTCGAGTTTCCCGAGGCCGTCACGAAGGCGAACTCGGTCGAGTTGTCCCACGACCAGCCGGCGTCCTGAGCCGCGACGGGCGCGGCCGCGAGCACGACGGCGAGCGAGCCGGAAAGGGCAGCGCGGGACACGATCTTCGACATTCTCTTCTCCGTGGCGGGGTCCGTGCGATCGACCGGGACGGTCGGGTCGCGCACCCTTCCCGCGGAAGCGGCCCGGAGGGCCGTTCGTCAGTCGTGTCTGGCTCCGGCGGCGGCCCGCTCCAGGGCCGCTCGCACCGAGGCCCGCAGCGTCGAGGCGCTGAACGGCTTGCGGAGGATCGACTCGGGTGACTCGTCGAGCACGTCGGAGAGCATCCGGTCGTCGATGTACCCGGACATGAAGAGGACGGGCGTGCGCGGGTGCGTGAGGCCCAGCCGCTCCGCGAGCTCGCGACCGTCCACGCCGGGCATCACCACGTCGGTGAGCACGAGGTCGATCGTCGGGCTCTCGAGCCGGATGTACTCGAGGGCATGCTCCCCCGACCCTACGGCGCGGACGTCGTAGCCGGCGTCGGTGAGCGCGCGGACGACGAAGCGCCGGACCATGGCGTCGTCCTCGACCACCAGGATGCGCTCGGTGCCCCCCTCGGCCGCGGGCGCGGCCCGTGCAGCCTCGGTCGTCGTCGACGCTTCGGTCGTCGGAAGGCGGATCGTCATCGTCGTGCCGTGGCCCGGCTCGCTGAGCACGTCGATCATGCCACCGGCCCGCTTCACGATCCCGTACACCGTGGACAGTCCGAGACCCGTTCCCTGACCCATCGGCTTGGTCGTGTAGAAGGGCTCGAAGATGCGCGGCCTGGTGGCCGGGTCGATCCCCACGCCGTCGTCCTCCACGACGAGGACGACGCAGCACGGCCCGTCTTCGGGTCCAGGGTCGTCGAGACTCGTCGCGATGCGCACCAAGCCGCCGCGGGGCAGGGCGTCCCGGGCGTTGAGCACCAGGTTGAGCACGACCTGCTCGAGGTCCCCCGGGTCGATCTCGACGGGCATCGGGTCGTCCGCGAGCGCGACGTCCAGCGTGATTGTCTCGCCGAGGATCGGCACGAGCATCTTGGCCAGGTCGGAAACCGTCTCGTTGACGTCGACGATCTGGATCCCGCCGCGCTGCCGGCGGCTGAAGGCGAGGAGACGACGGGTGAGGGAAGCGGCCCGCCTCGTGGCCTGCGAGATCTGGCCCAGGTCCTCGCTGAGCTCGTCGGAGACGGGGAGCTCGTCCTCCAGGAGCTCGACGTTTCCGCCGATGACCGTAAGGATGTTGTTGAAGTCGTGCGCGATGCCGCCGGCGAGCTGGCCGATCGCCCAGGAATCGGATCTGTTGAATGTCACGCTCGTGCTGGGGATCGAGCGGCTGGTTCAGCAAGAGCTCCGAATAGCCGATGATGCCAGTCAGCAGATTGTTGAAGTCGTGCGCGATGCCGCCGGCGAGCTGGCCGATCGCCTCCATCTTCTGCGTCTGGCGGAGCTCTTCTTCGGTCCGGCGCTCCTCGGTGATGTCCTGCACGATCATCTCGAAGGCGGGCTCGCCCGCGGGTCCCTCGATGACCGTCCCGCCGATGCGGAGCGTGATCGGGGTACCGTCCTTCTTCAGCCACTCCACCTCGCCCGAGGGCGCGCGCCCGGTGGCGAGCGCCTCCTCCACGTACCCGGTCCTCTGCGACGGATCGACATAGAGCTCCGAGAGGCCCACCTCGAGCAGCTCGTCCTCCGACTCGTAGCCGAGCATCTCCACCAGCGCGGGGTTGACCTGCAGGAAGGAGCCGTCCGCGTCGGACACGTAGAGGCCCACCACCGCGTTCTCGAAGAGCGACACGAAGCGTTGTCGCGCGGTCCGCTCGGCCGCTTCCGCGCGGTCGCGCTCGACGACCGCGCTGACCTCCACCGGGGTGTCCGCGGGGAGCGGAACGGAGTCACCCCGCGCCGTGGAGCCGGTCGCCCTGGCCAGCTCGCGCAGCGCCCCCGCGATGCGGGAGTACGATCGACCGGCGAAGAGGATACCGAGGAGCATCACGAGGAGGGAGGCGCCCACATGGACCATCGCTTCCTGGCGGGCCGGGCCGAAGACCACCGCGTCCGGGACGCCGACGTAGACGATCCATCCCGGGTCGATCTCGACCTGCCCCCACGTCCGCGGCACGCCCGTGAGGTCGGGGCCCGTGGCCACCCAGCGCCGGGGCGCCACCTCGCGGTCGGAGCCCGTGAGCGGAGGGAGGAGCGATCCGACTCGACGCTCTGCCTCGGAGGAGCGGGCGATGATCACGCGGTCCGCGTTGGCGACCGTGACGAGGTGGTCCGGAGGAATCGAGAGGCCGCCGAAGAGTCGGCTCAGCTCCACGAGCTCGACGGTCCCCACCATCGCGCCGGAGAACCGGCCCTCCTCGTCGGTGACGGGCGCGACGAGCGGCAGGATCCACCCGCCCGCGATGTCGGCTTCCACGGGGTCGCCGAGCGTGAACACCTGGTTCGCCGAGACCGATGGGAACCACGGCCACTCGCGAGCGGAGACGTCGGGCGGCGCGGGCAGCGCGGAGCAGACCACGCGCCCCTCGGCGTCCACCGCCACGACGTTGAGCAGGAAGGGAAAGACGGCCTCGGCATCGCGGACGTGCTCCGCGCACGTTCCGGGCTCGAGCCAGCCCGGTTCCAGACGGTCCGCCGTGGCCATCATGAGCTCCTCGGCCTGACCGAAGAACTGCGTCACCCCGAGCGAGATCGCGTCGGCCACGGCCAGGGCGTTCGCCTCCGCGTGCTCCCGCGCCGAGCGGTAGTCGTGCACGCTCCACCACCCCTGCAGGACGAGCAGCGGCACGGCCAGCGCCGCGACGAGCGTGGCGAGCAGGCCGCGGAGGGAGAGGTCGGGTCGCCGAGGGGCGCCTTCGGACATGGACGGCGGGTGTGGCCTGCGGGGCGGGGTCGGGCTGCGGCTCCGCAAGGTACGGAGCCCCCGCGCGTGCTACCAGCGCCCGGAGAGGCCCGCTATCTTCGAGGCCTTCGGGGCCATAGCTCAGTTGGGAGAGCGCCTGCTTTGCAAGCAGGAGGTC